>NZ_JAMQQG010000150.1 GCF_023716925.1 Frankia sp. R82 | reverse complement strand
CCCGCGCGGCGCACGCCGACGCCTCCGCCGCGGACGGCACCGCCGCCCCGGGTGCCCAGCTCACCGCCCGCCTGACCGGGCTCGACGCCGCGGCGCGCCGGGCCGAACTGCTGGCCATCGTGCGCGGCCATGTGGCGGCGGTGCAGGGGCTGGCCCGGCCGGAGCAGGTCGACGTCGAGCGGGGTCTGCGCGACCAGGGATTCGACTCGCTGGCCGCGGTGAACCTGCGCAACCTGCTCGGCGCGCAGACCGGCCTGTCCCTGCCGGTCAGCCTGGCCTTCGACTATCCGACCACGTCGGCGCTGACCGACTTCCTGCTCGGTGAACTCGTTCCGACACCACCGACCGGTCTGTCGGCGGTGCTCGCCGAGGTCGACCGGCTGGAAGCGGTACTCGACACGGCCGAGGTGACCGGCGCCGACCGGCTGGCGGCGACCGACCGGCTGCAGGACCTGCTGACCCGATTGCGCACCACGCCGGACCCGTCCGGCGACGCGCCGGGCGAACCGTCGGTGGCCGCGGAACTGTCCGACGCCACCGACGCCGAACTCATCGACTTCATCGGAAAGACCCTCGGCATCTCCTGACCACGCGCCCGCCGATGCCCGAGCCGACGAAAGCAGGCCGACCATGAGCGACGACCAGATCCGGTACCTCCTGCGACGGGTGACCGCCGAGCTGCACGAGACCCGCGAGCAGCTTCGGGACTCACGGGAGGCCCGGCACGAGCCGGTGGCGATCGTGGGTATGGCCTGTCGTTTCCCCGGCGGGGTGAGCTCCGCGCGTGACCTGTGGGAACTGGTCCACACCGGACGGGACGCGATCGGCGCGTTCCCGGCCGATCGCGGCTGGCCCCTGGACGACCTCTACGATCCCGACCCGGACGCGTCCGGGAAGTCCTACACCCGCCACGGCGGCTTCCTGGCCGACGCCGGCGGTTTCGACGCCGAGTTCTTCGGCATCTCCCCCCGCGAGGCGCTCGCCATCGACCCGCAGCAGCGGCTGCTGTTGGAGACGACCTGGGAGGCGTTCGAGCAGGCCGGGATCGACCCGACGACGCTGCGCGGCAGCCGCACCGCGGTGTTCGCCGGCACGAACGGCCAGGACTATGCCGCCGGCGTAAAGGCCGCCGGAGTGCAGGCCGCCGGCATGGCCGGCAGCGGCCCGGCGGTGCCCCCGGAGCTGGAGGCCTATCTGGGCCTGGGCAGCCTCGGCAGTGTGCTGTCGGGCCGGGTGTCGTACACGTTCGGGTTCGAAGGCCCCTCGGTCACCGTCGACACCGCCTGCTCCTCCGCCCTGGTCGCCCTGCACCTCGCCGCCCAGGCACTACGGGCCGGCGAGGCCGATCTGGCCCTGGCCGGCGGGGTGACGGTGATGTCGTCACCGGCGGCGTTCGTGGAGTTCTCCCGCCAGCGCGGCCTTGCCCCCGACGGCCGCTGCAAGGCGTTCTCCACCGCCGCGGACGGGACCGGCTGGTCCGAGGGCGTCGGCGTCCTGCTCGTCGAACGACTCAGCGACGCCCAACGCCACGGCCACCC
>NZ_JAMQQG010000149.1 GCF_023716925.1 Frankia sp. R82 | reverse complement strand
GTCGTACCCCACGATGCCGCCCCTGCCCACGCCGCCCGAGGCCGGCCAGCCCACCGAGGGCCGACCCGCGACCGGCCAGCACTCGCCGCGGCTGCCGCCGCACCCGCTGCGTCGGCCGGGATCGTCGCTGCCCGGCCAGCCGCGCAAACCGTCCTCGGGTATTCCGCCGCGGCCGGATGTCCCGTCGCAGCCCGGCCCGTCGGACCCGGCCGCCCGCGGAAACTTCGCTCCGCGGTCGATCCGCCCGCGCCAGCCCCGCTGCCTGCGTCCGACGCTCGTCCCGCGGCGGCACCCGTCCTCGACCCCGGTCACCGGCAACGACGCCGGCTGATCCCGCCACCGCCCGGCCGGAGCACCGCTGCGTGCGACGACCACCGGTGCGGTCATGAACTCCGGACGCCCTGCCCCGACGTCCGGCGGCTCGTCCAGGGCCGAAAACGTCCTCCCCCTTCGTCGAAACCGGCGAGGGGGGAGGACGCCCGGCTCCGCCGAAAGGCGGCCTACGCCTGGCCCGATCCCGTGGGATTCCCGGGGGACTTGCGGGTGATGCGGTAGTGCAGGACGAGAAACGGAATACCGAAAACCGAGAAGGCATGCTCGGCGCGTAGCTCGCCGTCCACGGAGTGGACCTCCAGCGCCTCGGCGAATCCATGGACGGCCAGGGCCGTCAGCCGCCCGTCGGACGGGTCCCGGGTGGCCAGGTAATGGCCGGGATGGTCCAGATCGCTGCGGCTGGTCAGGACCAGACCACCACCGGGGCGGGCGTGTGGCACCAGGGTCGCGGTGAAGCTGGCCTGCGGCAGCGGGAAACCGACACTGACATAGCCGCGGTCACCGAACCGGTAGGTCGTGTAGATGCCGACATAAATGGGTTCGTCGGTGTCGGCGAACGACCGGATCCAGCCGCGTACGGCCACCGCCTCCGGGACGGCACGGCCTGCGGCAGCACCGTCCGAGGCGGGAACGTCGGTGACGGGCAGGGTGATGGTGTCGATGCGGCTGTGGATGCCGCGCTGGGTCTCGCGCTGGTTCATCGGGACGTTCGCCTGCCCGAGCGGGCGGGCCAGCAGCGTGCGGTAGAGCAGGTAGCCGGGGCGCACCCAGAGTCGCCAGCGCGGCTCGATATCGAGGGCGAAGCGGGTGGTGTGCTCGTAGAACTCGCGGACCAGCGGATCGACGCCGGCCGGGTCGAAGTCCGGCCCGGCGAGCTCCCCGAGATCGGCGACGATGCCGATATCGGCCGCGGCGGCCTCGTAGCGTCCACCGAGTTCGTCGGCCAGGGCCCGGATGTACCCGGTGCCGACCCGACGCGAGACGGCCTGGCGGGGCACGACGAACGGCAGGTCCGCCGGGTCCACCCGCTCGGCGAGCAGGCTGACCTGGGCATCGGAGAAGACGAGCGCCGACAGGGTGCGCCAGCTCGCCATCGTCGCCGCGGCCAGCGCCGCGGCCGGTACGCGCCGTCGCCCCGGCAGGCGGGCCGCCGCCGTCCCGAGCGCCGCACCGAACACCGGCCCGAGCAGCACCTTCTGCGGGCGCAGCCCGAGCATCCCGGCCACCGCGCCGGTCGCCGTCCCCACCGCCACCGGACCGGCGCCCACGGCCCGCTCGGCCATCCGGCCGACGGG
>NZ_JAMQQG010000284.1 GCF_023716925.1 Frankia sp. R82 | reverse complement strand
GGCCCGGGCCGGCCTCGTGCCGGGGCCGGCTGGCGCCGGGCGCATCCGCAGCCGCGGGGCACCTCTCCCGCGGGGGATCGTGAGGAGAAGACATGTCCGATGCCGTGGCCGACGAGCTCGCCATCCGCGACACCCTGTCCCGCTACTGCCATCTGCTCGATGACGGGAAGCTGGCCGACGTGGTCGCGCTGTTCACCCCCGACGCCGTGTTCGCCTTCGGCGCGGAGCACCGGGGCGCGGCCGAGCTCACCGCGTTCTTCGAGAAGTCGCAGGGTACGGCGGAGCAGCGGGGCCGGCACGTCACGGTCAACACCGTCGTGGAGATCGACGGCGACAGCGCCGTGGCCGTCTCGGACTTTCTGTACTTCGGCCTCGGTAGCCCCGCACCCGAGCCGCGTCTGATCGGCCGGTACACCGACACCCTGGCCCGGGACGGAGACCGCTGGCGGATCGCCCGCCGCGACGCCGTGCTCGCCAGCAGGTCCTGAGGAGTTCGCCGTGACCGTTGCATCCTCCGTTCCACCGGCCTCCACCCCGTCGGAACCCAGCCCTGACGGTTCCACGTCACCGCTGTCCGGCGCGGAGGCCCGGCTGCCCGGCCCGGTCGACCAGGTGGCGATCAGCCAGCTGCTGGCCCGCTACTGCCTGGCCCTCGACCTGGACGACGCCGAAGGCTGGGTCGCCCTGTTCACCCCCGACGCCGTCTACCACGTGTACGGGCGGACCTTCGACGGCCATGCGGGCCTGCGCCGGATGGCGACGGCCGCCCCCGGCGGTCTGCACCTCGGCGGCCCGCCGGTGATCGAGATGCTCGGCGCGGACACCGCCCGGACCACCCGCAACCTGTTGTTCATCGACCGCACCGATGGCGTTCCCCGGAACGCGGTCTACACCGACGATCTTGTGCGCACCCCGGACGGCTGGCGTATCCGCTCGTGCCGGTGCCAGTTCATCACGGCGGACGGGCTGTCCGACCGACCCGCGCGCTGACGCGGATGGGGGCGGTTCCCAAGCGTTCACAGCTTGCCCAGGAACGTTCCCGAGACACCCGGCGCGCGATTCTGCGGGCCGCGTTGGAGCTGTGGGCGCAGCGCGGCTATGAAGACGGCTTCGAGCGAACGACGGCCGAGGAGATCGCGACCCGGGCCGGCGTCTCCAAGGCGACCTTCTATCTGCATTTCGCGCGTAAGGAGGACATCCTCCTGCACACCGGCTGGATCACGGCCGGGGTGGTGTACGAGGACGCCCTCGCGGAGGTCGCCGCCGGGCGGGAGCTGGACGCCGCGGTCGACCGGATGATGAACCGGCTCGGCCGGCGGGTGCAACGGGTGCCGCGGGCGGCGTTGCGCCGGATTCTGGATGCTCAGATGAGCATGCCGCGGGGATCCGCGATCGAAGGCGAGTCGTTCGGGCTGGAGCAGGCTTTTCTCGCACTTCTGCAACCGGCGCTTGAAGCGGGTCAGCTACCCGAGCGGGTCAGTGTCACGGCGCTGGCGACCATGTTGAAGGCCATCACCATCGACGCCATCTGGCAGTGGTCGGCGGATGGCTCGGACCAGCTGCCGGTCGTCCTTCGACAACGTGCCGCGCTGGTGCTCGTCGGCGCCCGGCACGTTCCCGATGCCGTGCGTTGACAGCCGACGGCGGCTGCGGGTCAACCGAGGTCCGGGCGGCTACTCGTCGGCACTGATACCCAGGGCGTTGCGCCACAGCAGGGTGAGCTGGTCGACGGAGGCGTCCAGGTCGAAACCGACGGCGTTCTCGGAGTTGAACAGCAGCTCGGCGAAGTAGGCGACCATGCCACCGAGGGCCTGCGCGGCGTAGGCGGCGTCGACCTGGCGATCGGCGAGCTCGGCGGCCTGCAGGGACCGGGTCCGCCGCTCGATGGCCAGGGCGAACTCGTCGTGGCGTTCGGTCCGGATTCGCCGTACGTCCGCGTCGAAGGTGGACACCTGCTGGATCACACGCATGATCTTGGCGTTGGCGGCGTAGGTCTCGAGGTAGTGGCGGTTCGCCGCGCGGATCCGGGCGATCGCGTCGGTGCCCGCCGGTACCGGTTCCGGGGTGAGCAGGTCGAGTTCGACCGAGTCGACGACCTCCCGGAAGACCTCCTCCTTCGAGTGGAAGTACGTGTAGAAGGAGCCGTGCGACAGCCCCGCCAGATCACAGATGTCGGCAACCCGGGCATGGAGGAAGCCGTCGCGTTCGAAGACGGTGCGGGCCGCGTCGACCAGCTGGCCGCGAGTCTGCCGTCCGCGCCGGGTGCGTCCGGTGCCGCGGCGCTTGTTCAGCTCGCCGACGTCGCGCCGGGCACGGGACGCGTTGGGCAGGGCGGCTCCGCGATCAGTACGTTCGGGCACCTTGGTCCTCTCGGGCGCTGTGTCACCGACTCGGCCGGCGCACGCCGCGTTCTCCGGCGCAGGTTCTCCGGTCGACATGCTGTACGGGCGTCGGGCCGCTGACCGACGTCGCCGCTGTGACACCCGACACGTGATGGTCGGCCACGGCCTGCCGGCTGCCTGGTCGTCCGGCTCATTGTCGGTCATCTTCCCGGCCTTTTACCAGGTGAATGAGACAGAGTCGCCAGCATGTCGTCGTACGAACGACAAACGGCCCGCTCCGGAGGGGAGCGGGCCGTCGTGGCGGGGTGGGCAACCTGTCGGTGCCGGTGTGCCGGTGTGCCGGTGTGCCGGTGCCGACCGGTATGCGCTACCTACCGGATGAAGACCGGCAGCTTCTCCCAGCCGCGCACGGTCGAGGTGCGGGCCTGAACGGCGTTGTCCCAGTCGACCTCCCAGCTCGGGAAGCGCTTGAGGACCTCGTCGAGGGCGACCCGCCCCTCGAGCCGGGCAAGCGCGGCACCCAGGCAGTGGTGGATGCCGTAGCCGAAGCTGAGGTGGCGTGCGCTGCGGTGGATGTCGAACCGGTCGGGGTCGGGGAAGCGCCGCTCGTCGCGGTTCGCCGAGGCGTTGAGCAGCAGCATGATCTGGCCGGCTTCCACGGTCTGACCGTGGTGGGTCACGTCGCGGGACAGCTTGCGGGCCTGCACGGGGCTCGGCGCCTCGTAGCGCAGCAGCTCCTCGATGGCGTTCGGGATGAGCGACCGGTCCGCGGCAAGCTCCCGCAGCTGGTCGGGGTTCTCGCCGAGGACCTTGCCGGTCCAGCCGATCAGCCGGGTGGTGGTCTCGTTGCCGGCGCCGGCCAGCAGGAAGGCGACGGTGACGACCTGCTCCCGGGTCAGCTTGCGCACCGTGCCGTTCTCGTCCTCGAACTCGGCGTTGAGCAGCTGGGTCATCAGGTCGTCCGAGGGGTGCTTGGCACGCCAGTCGACATAGTCACCGAACGACTCGGGGCTGAAGTCCCCGGAACGCTGATAGTCGCTGAGGCTGCCGTCGGCGTTGAGCCGAAGGCCATCGTCGATCTGGTCGCGCAGCGCCACTTGGTCCTCCTCGGGGATACCGAGCAGGTAGCCGATGGTCCGCATCGGCATCTGGGCGCCGAGATCCTCGATGAAGTCGAAGCGGTCGGCGCCCACGAGGGGATCGAGCGTGTGCGCACAGTACCCGCGGACCTTGTCCTCAAGCGCGTTCATCGCCCGTGGGGAGAAGACCCGGATGAGGAGCTTGCGGTGCAGGTCGTGAATCGGCGGGTCCTCGAAGAGGATCGCCCCGGGGGGAAAGGTGATACCCGCCTTGACGAACTCCAGCACCGTTCCTTCGCCGGACCGATAGGTGTTCCAGTCGCCGAGCGCGGGCTCCACGTCCTCGTACCGGGTGAGCGCCCAGAAGTCGTGCTTCTCGTTGTAGTAGAGCGGCGCCTCATCCCGCATCCGCTTCCACACCGGGTACGGATCGGTGTCGATCTCAGGATCGTACGGGTCGTAATAGACGTCGCTGGGGCTGGTCACCGACATGCGCGAGCTCCTTTGGGGAATTCCGGCGTGGCGCCTGTGCACGGCGTGGCCCGGATCGCGCTGGACCGGGTCCGGCGACACGGGCAGGCATCCTCACGAATACCTGACGTGCCCATCTGCGTGCGGAGAGATCACGGCCGCCGGCTCCCGCCCCCACTGCCGCCATAAGGCCTGGCCAGACAGTGGAGACCGCGGTTGCAAACCGGCTAATCTGATCATCACGAAAACTATACTCCGTCCAGCTTCTGGTGTCTTCCGACGGGCTCGGACCGTGGATCATGAAGTGCCGCAACACCGGCGCCGGCGCCGCTGGTGCGCTACTGTGCAGCTGCCTGGGATGCGTGGTTGGCCCGACTTCCTGGCCGGTCAGGGCCCCCGATGGCCTGACCGATCCCCTCGTTTCCCCCTCGTCGGCCGCCGGCCACGTCCCGATTCCGTCGCCTCTGCAGGGAGGGCCCGTGAGCGAACGCGTCCCGCTCGTCGACTATCTCGTCCTGACCGGAACTCCGCATCTCACGGCACACGAGTGCACCGCGTGCGGCGCCCGGTACTTCGACCGTCGCAACGCCTGCGCGGCCTGCGAGGCGGACGTGTTCCGCGTCGTCGATGTGCCGACGGAGGGTGAGCTTCGGGCGTTCACGATCGTGTCGTACGCGGCGCCGGGGATCCCGGTGCCGTTCGTGGCCGGCGTGGTCGACTGCGGCGGGACGTCCGTGCGGGCCAACGTGGTGAACGTGCCGGCGGACCCGGAGCACGTCCGGGTCGGGATGAAGCTGCGGCTGACGACGGTTCCGCTGGGTGCGGACGCGGCCGGCACCGAAGCGGTCGGGTTCGGCTTCGAACCAGCTGGCTGACGGTGCCGGGCTGACGGCATCGGACGGCATCGGACGGCGTGGGACAGGAGTAGGGCGATGGCGGAGAACGTGTGGATCCTCGGCATCCACATGACGAAGTTCGGCAAGCACCCGGATCTTGACACGGTGGACCTGGGGGCGCAGGCGGCCCGCGGCGCGCTCGGCGACGCGGGCCTGCACATGCGGGACGTGGGCGTGCTGGCGGCGGGCAACCTGATGCGGGCCGCGGCGAGCTTCGGTCAGCAGCTGCAGAAGCAGATCGGACAGACCGGCATTCCGGTGTTCAACGTGGCCAACGCCTGCGCCACCGGGGCGACCGCGCTGCGCGTCGCCATCATGGCGATCCGGGCCGGCGAGGCCGACGTGGGCCTTGCGGTCGGCGTCGAGAAGCTGTCCGGAGCGGGGCTGCTCGCCGGCGGAACCACCAAGGAGCAGGGCGACACCTGGTCGCCGCAGGGCCGGTTCGGCGCGGTCGCCCCACTCGACGGGCGGATCGGCACCGAGACGATGCCCGGCGTGTTCGCGCAGATCGGCATGGAATACGGCCACAAGTACGGCGGCGCCGACTTCGAGCTGTTCGCGCGGATCTCCGAGAAGAACCATGCCCACTCGACCTTGAACCCGCTGGCGTCCTACCAGAAGCGGTTCACCCTCGAGCAGATCATGAACGACGTCATGGTCGCCTACCCGAACACCCGGCCGATGTGCTCGGCCAACTGCGACGGCGGCGCCGCGGCGGTCGTCGTCAGCGAGTCGAAGCTGCGTACCCTCTCGCTCGAGCAGCAGCGCCGGGCCGTGAAGATCAGCGCCTCGGTGCTGACCAGTGACCCGTGGCAGGAGGCCTGCCAGGTCCTGCCCGATGTCAACACCCTTACCCGGGCCGCCGCCAACCAGGCCTACGAGCAGGCCGGCGTCGGGCCCGATGACCTCGATCTCGTCGAACTGCACGACTGCTTCGCCACCGCCGAGCTCGTCCACTACGACAACCTGCGGCTGTGCCCGCCCGGTGGCGCGGTCGACTTCTTCAACTCCGGGGCCACCTGGCGCGACGGCACCACCCCGGTGAACGTCTCCGGTGGGCTGGAGTCCAAGGGGCACCCGGTGTCCGCCACCGGTATCGCGAACATCTGGGAGATCGCGACCCACCTGCGCGGCGAGGCCGGCGACCGCCAGATCGAGGGCGCCCGCGTCGGGCTGGCCCACGTCATCGGCCTCGGCAGCGCCTGCGGCGTCCACATCCTCGAGAAGGCGGCAGCCTGACATGCCCAGCTCCGACCGGACCGCCGCGGTCGAGGCCGCCCCGATCGTGACCACCGGGTGGCAACGGCCGCTGCCCGCGCTGGTTCCGCAGGTCGCGCCGTTCTGGACCGGCGGCGCGGACGGCGAACTGCGGCTGCCGCGGTGCACCACCTGCGCGCGGTTTCGGCACCCCGGCGAGTCGGTCTGCCCGGACTGCCCGGGCGCCGAGCTCGCCTACGCCGCCGTCGGCCCGACGGGTGTCGTCGTCGGCGTGAGCGTCAACCACCAGATGTGGCTGCCGGGGATCACCCCGCCGTATGTCGTGATCGTGGTGGAGCTCGACGACGCCCCCGGGGTGCGGCTCACCTCGAACCTGCTGGTGGACGATCCGAGCGAGATCGCGCAGCTCGCCCGGGTGGGGCTCGCCGTCACCGTCGCGTTCGACGAGCAGCGGTTCGACCCGCAGCGTCTGGACGGACCGGGTGACGTGTGGGTGCCGGTGTTCCGCCCGTCCGGCGAGCCGGATCGTGCCGGTCTGGTCCACGAGGCCCGTCCCGCTGCGCGTCCGCCGGTGAGCGACGAGCGGTTCGAGCGGCGCAGCGTGCTCTCCGGCGTGGGAATCTCCGCGGTCGGCCGGCGGCTCGGGCGCCCGCCGGTGAGCCTCGCGGTCGAGGCGAGCCTTGCCGCGATCGCCGACGCCGGGCTCACCCGCGACGACATCGACGGCATTTCCACCTACCCGGGCGGGCTCGGCGGCGGGATGTCCGAGGGTGGCATCGCGCCGTTGGAGGAAGCCCTCGGCGTGCGTCCGACCTGGTTCCACGGCGGGCTCGACCAGCCCGGCCAGTCGGGGGCGATCGTCGCCGCGATGCTCGCCGTCGCGTCCGGGCTGTGCCGCCACGTCCTGTGCGTGCGCACCGTCTGGGAGGCGACCTACACCGACTACCAGCGCCGCGGCCTGGTCGGCGGCGGGGGTGGCCGGCTCGAGGGAGACATCCAGTGGCGGCTGCCCTACGGCGCCGCCTCCGCCGGGACCTGGATCGGCCTGGCCGCCTCCCAGTACCTGCACCGGTACAAGGCGGACCGGGAGGTCCTCGGCCGGATCGCGGTGAACGCCCGCGCCGGCGCGGCCCGCAACCCCAACGCGGTCTACCGCGACCCGTTGACGTTGGACGACTACTTCGCCGCCCGGATGATCTCGACCCCGTTCGGCCTGTACGACTGCGACGTGCCCTGCGACGGCTCGGTCGCCGTCATCGTCTCCGCCGCGGAGACCGCCGGTGACGCGCCGAACGGCGTGGTGCGGATCAACGCCGTCGGCACTCAGATCACCGAGCGCCCGTCCTGGGACCAGGGCACCCTCACCCACGAACCGATGGTGCTCGGCCCCGCCACGCACCTGTGGACCCGCACCGATCTGACCCCGGCCGACGTCGACGTGGCCCTGCTCTACGACGGTTTCTCGTTCAACTGCCTGTCGTGGATCGAGGCGCTCGGCTTCTGCGGCTTCGGTGAGGCCAGCGACTTCATCGGCGACGGCACGACCATCGGCCTGGGCGGCTCTCTGCCGCTCAACCCGCACGGTGGCCAGCTCTCCGCCGGGCGCCTGCACGGTTTCGGCTTCCTGCACGAGGCGATCACCCAGCTGCGCGGTGTGGCCGGGGAGCGCCAGGTCGCCGATGCCCAGGTCGCCGTCGTCTCCACCGGCGGCGGCGCCCCCGGTGGCACCTTCCTGCTCACCCGCGACACCTGAGTCCGGCCTGCCGGTCCGTCCGCCCGCCATCCTCATCGATCGAGCGGACGGTTCGGCGTAGCTGTCTGTGTGCGATGCCCGGAACCTGACCGGCCGGCCCGTGGCGGACCGGAGGGTGCGTTCCGGGCGCGCCGTCACGCGGGTCAGACACCCGCCGTGTGGACGAGCGCGCCGACGAGTGCCGTCACCGCCATCGCCGCGCAGCCACCGACCACGACCCGTAGGGTCGGACGGGCGAGGGGCGTCCCGGCGGTGCGCGCGCCGAGCGCCCCGGCGACCGCCAGACCGATCACGGTGACCACGACGATCAGGGTGAGCCGCGTCGAACCGGGCGGCGCGGCCATGCCGAGGAACGGCACCAGCGCGCCGACGGCGAAACTGCTCGCCGACGCGGCCGAGGCCTGCAGGGGCCGGGCCCGGTTCTGCTCGTTGTGGCCGAGTTCGTCGCGCAGGTGCGCGGCGAGCGCGTCCCGCTCGGTCAGCGCCTCGGCGACCTGCCGGGCGAGCGCCGGGGGCAGGCCCCGCCGTTCGTAGATCCCGGTCAGCTCGTCCAACTCCGCCGCGGGGGTACTGGCCAGTTCCGCCTTTTCCTGCGCCCGGTCGGCATGCTCGACGTCGGCCTGGGCGCTGACCGACACGTATTCGCCGGCCGCCATCGACAGCGCCCCGGCGGTGAGCCCGGCCAGACCCGCGGTGAGGATCGCACTGCCGGACGCGCCGCTCGCGGCGACTCCGATCACCAGACTCGACGTCGACACCAGCCCGTCGTTCGCGCCAAGCACGGCGGCCCGCAGCCATCCGGCCCGCTCCGCGCCGTGCCGTTCCCGATGTCGCGTCCTGGTTCTCGGCGCCGCCACGCTCGCGATTACAGCATGCCGCGGGCGGCGCGATCGTCTGATTGGCGCCCCTGTGCAGGACCTTCCTTGTCACACTTCATCCCTGGCTGGCCGGGATCCGGCTGGTCGCGGCGGTGACCCTCGCGGCCCCGGACGTGGCCGTCGGCCGGGCGGCTGGCAGGCTCGTCGAGCGCCGAACCGAGCAGGACGAGGGCCGCGGAACGGGCGTCGGCGAGGGGCGCGGGATCGTTCAGGGACGTGGACAGGGCGGCCGCGCCCTCGAACAGCACGGCGAGCTGGCGCCCGAGCCTGACGGGATCGGCGGCACCGGCCTCGCGGGCGGTATCGATGAGCAGTCGGGTGAATCCCGCCTTGTGCTCGACGACCGCCTGTTCGATGTCGGGCACGGTGCCGGCCGTCTCCACCGCCGCGTTGTGGAACGGGCAGCCTCGCATCCGGTACACCCCCCCGACGCCCGCGGTGGCCGTGGTCGCGCCGGTACTTCCGCCGCCCGCCGTGCCACCGGACAGATCGTCGGCGAACAGCGCGATCAGGCGGGCGCGGGCCGGCAGATCGTCCCGGCGCAGGACACGCTCCCGGGCGACCGGATGGGCGTCCAGCCGCCGCAGGTACTCCGCCACCAGGGCGTTCTTGCTGGGGAAGTGCTGATAGAAGGTCCGTTTCGACACCTGGGCGACCTCGGTGAGCCGCTCCATGCCGGTGGTGTTGACGCCCTCGGCGTAGAAGAGCTGTTCCGCCGCCCGGAGAATGCGCTCCCGCGCGCCACGCCCGCCCCGCCCGCCCCGCCGTACGCCGCCTCGTGGGCCAGGGGCTCCCACGACCTCAGATGGCGGTGTCACCTCCACGGCGCGCATCTCCTGGTCGGGTCCGTCCGTACCCCGGGCGTCGAGCCGCGTGTCGGTCCCCGCCGCCACGGTGCGATCGGCGGCGGGGACCGACAGGGGAGCGATCTGATCGTCTTGCATGGTCGCCAATGTAGACCGATCGTTGTACCTGTGTCCAGGTGGTGCTAGGGTTGCCCTGCCACCGAAGTAAACCGGTCGTTTTACCTGGGTGGGCGGCCACGGGGCCCTTGCCCACTGTCGGGAGGTTTCGATGAGGCAGACGACGTTCGGCCGCACCACGGGCCTGCGCGTGAGCGAGCTGGCGCTCGGTGCCGCCAACTTCGGCACCGGGTGGGGTGCCGGGGCCGAGCCGGACGAGGCGCGGCGCATCCTCGAGCGCTTCGCCGAGGCGGGCGGCACCTTCCTTGACACGGCCGAGAGCTACCAGTTCGGCGAGTCCGAGGAGATACTCGGGCGCCTGCTCACGGGTCAGCGCGCACATTTCACTCTCGCCACCAAGTTCGGCGTGGGCCGCACGCCCGACAGCGGCGTTCTCGCGACCGGCAACGGCCGACGCGCGCTGGTCGGCGCGGTCGAGGGCAGCCTCACCCGGCTCGACACCGACTATCTCGACCTGCTCTGGGTGCACTTCCCCGACCCGGTGACGCCCATCGAGGAGATCATGCGGGGTCTCGACGATCTGGTGCGCTCCGGCAAGATCCTCTATGTGGGGCTGTCGAACTTCCCCGCCTGGCGTACGGCCCGCGCGGCCACCCTGGCCGAGCTGCGCGGTCTGGCCCCCGTCACCGCCGTGCAGTTCGAGTACAGCCTGGTGGAGCGGACCGCTGATCGTGAGGTCCTGCCGATGGCCGAGGCCCTCGGCCTTGGCGCTGCGCTGTGGTCGCCGCTCGGTGGCGGGCTGCTGACCGGCAAGTACCGCACCAGCAGCGCCGGGCGGCTCACCGACCTCGGCCGAGTGATCCACACCGAGGACGAGCCGCGCAAGACCGCGGTCGTCGACGCGGTGCTCGACATCGCCGCCGAGCTCGCCGTTTCCCCGGCCCAGGTCGCCACGGCCTGGGTGCGTGCACGGGCCGACCGGTCGTCGACCGGGCTCGTCCCGATCATCGGCCCGCGAAGCGTCGCCCAGCTCGACGACTATCTCGCCGCGCTCGAGGTGAACCTGGAGGAGAAGCAGTACCAGCGGCTGGAAGAGGTCAGCCGGATCGACCTCGGCCAGCCGCACACCGTTGCCGCCGCCCAGTACCCGGTCACCCTCGGCGGCACCGCGTCCGCGTCGGCCTTCCGCACCTATCTGCCCGTCGCCTGAGGTCCCCTCCCCGGGGATCCGGTCAAACCGATGGTCCGCAGCCACGCGTTCTCAACCGTCCACCAGCGTCGAATGTCGCTCGTCGATGGTCTTTCGCCGCCGGCGACCAACCTGCTGCCCGGTGTCAGACTTTCGTCTGATGATCTGATGAACAGCGGGGGATTGGGCCGGCCGCCGGCCGACGGGCGGTGGGATTTCTTCGTCTCGTACACAGCCAGGGATCGCATCTGGGCGGAGTGGATGGCCTGGCAACTGGAAGCCGACGGGTTCCGGGTCCTGGTGCAGGCGTGGGACATGGTCGTCGGGTCCGACTGGACCGCGGCCATGCAGGATGGCATCCGTTACAGCACCCGTACGATCGCCGTCTGCTTCGGCGCCTACCTGGAGTCGGTGGTCGGTGAGCAGGAATGGCAGGTGGCCTTCGCCTCCGAACCGAGCGGTGTCATCCGTCGCCTTGTCCCGCTGCGGATCGAACCCTGCGACCGCCCCGGCCTGCTCGGCCAGGTCGTGTCCATCGACCCGTGGCGCGCAGGTCGCCGTTCCCGGGGCCCGGTTCCGGGGGGCCAACCGCGCCGGGATCTTCCGGTGGGGTCGGGTCTGCGAGCTCGTCGCCGCCGAGCCGTCGTGTGAGTTGCGGTGGCGCACCGTCGTTTCGCGGCCCTGATCCCGTCCCATCGGACCGCCGCGACGCCCTGGCAGCCGACCTGCGCCGCCTCGGTGGCGGCGCCGCGAGAACGGATTGCGTCCCGGCCGGATGAGCGCTCAGGTCGGGTTGCCGGCCCACGGGTCGGGGCCGAAGATCTCGTAGCGGATGTGGTCGGGGGACAGCCCGCGGCGCAGCAGGCCGGCACGGACGTCCCGCATGAACGGCAGTGGTCCGCACAGGTACACCCGGGCGCCGTCGGGCAGCGGCAGGGCATCGACGTCGATCTGGACGGGGCTGTGTGGTTCGTAACGGGTGTGCAGCTGGAAGTTGCGCAGCAGGGCGCCGATCTCCAGCATCTCCGCGCGCAGCGGATGGTGCTCGGGGGAGCGGTCGGCGTGCGCCGCCACCACCGTGCGCTGCGGGCGCAGCCGGGCGGTGTGGCCCAGCATCGCGATCATGGGGGTGATGCCGATACCGGCACTGATCAGCACCAGCGGGTCGGCGCCGGGGGTGAGGGTCACAGCGCCGGTCGGCGGGCTGACATCCAGTACGTCCCCGACCTTCACCTGCTCGTGTAGATGGGCGGAGACGACCCCCTCCGGGCCGGCGCCGACCGCGGGCACGCGGCGCACGGTGATCCGCAGGCTGCCCGCTCCCGGCGCCCGCGACAGGCTGTACGGGCGGATCTGCCGGCCGCCGTCGGGCAGGTCCACGGCGACCGTCACATACTGCCCGGGCAGAAAGGCGGGCAGCGGGTCGGGCCCGGTCGGCACCAGATCGAAGGAGATCACCTCGGGGGTCGCCACCGTGCGTGCGGTGACCCGCCACGGCCGCCACGGCCGCGTCGGATCGGTGCCCATCCGCTGGTAGGCGCGCGCCTCCTCGGCGATGAGCGCCGTGGCGAACAGCCAGTACGCCTCGTCCCAGGCATCGTGCACCTGCGGCGTGACCGCGTCCCCGAGCACCTCGGCGACGGCGGCCAGCAGCTGCCGCCCGACCAGCGGATAGTGCCCCGGCCCGACACCCAGCGAGGCATGCCGGTGCGCGATCCGACGCAGCACCGGGTCGAACGGGCGCTCGGACTCGCCGAGCAGATGTCCGGTGAAGGCGACCAGCGAGGCGGCCAGCGCCCGGGACTGGGCGCCGGTGACCTGACCGCTGCGGGAGAACATCGGTGCGAGCTGCGGGTGCGCCGCCAGCAGCCGGCGGTAGAACACGGCGCTGATCTCCTCCGCGTGCTCGGCGACAACACCCGCGGTCGCTCGCAGGACCGCAGCGGACTGCTGCGTCGGGACGGCGCTCATCCAGCACCAGCTCCGCTTCTACGCGTTGTAGTAGCAAAACTGTTTCACCGTAGTGACGCCGGACGGGCCATGTCCCCGCCGCCCGCCCCTGTTCTCGTCCACGACGGACGCCCGATCCCTTCACCTGCAGGTTCGCCGGTTCGCCCACCGAGTCGCCCGGCCGGATGCCCACCCGTCGGTGGTCCCGGCGGGGCACGGAGAGGCCGGTCGCCGGGTGGGGGGGGGGGGGGGGGGGGGGGGGGCGCGCCCGCCCCCCCCCCCCCCCGCGCCCGCGCGCGCCCCCGGGGGCACTGCCGGGGGGGCGGTGGCGCGCCGGGGGCCGCGGCCGGCGCGGCCCGGGGGGGGGGGGGGGGGGGGGGGGGGGGGGGGGGGGGGCGGGGGGGGGGGCGGGGGGGGCCCCCCCCCCCCCCCCACCGTGCCCCTGAAGCGTCCGGATCGGACCCGGTCCGGGTCAGACGTCGAGGGGTGGCTGGGACCGGGTCGGGATGGCGATCCGGTTCCAGGCATTGATCGTCACGATGGCGAGGATCAGGTTCGCGGTCTCCGCCTCGGACCAGTGCTTGGTGACGCTCGCCCAGGTGTCGTCGCTGACGCCGTCCGGGCCGAGCCGGGTGACCTCGTCGGTCAGCGCCAGTGCGGCCCGCTCCCGCTCGTCGAAGAACGGTGCGTCGTGCCAGGCGGCGACCGCGAACAGCCGTCGCGACGACTCGCCGGCCGCCAGCGCGTCCCGGCTGTGCATGTCCACGCAGAACGCGCAGCCGTTGAGCACCGACGCGCGCAGCTTCACCAGCTCCAGCACGGTGGCGTCCACGTGCCTGCGCACATAGCCCTCCAGCCCCAGCACCGCCTTGTACCCGTCCGGCGCCACCTCGGCGATGTTCATCCGCTGCGTCCCTGCCAGCTGCGTCCCTGCCCGCTGCGTCATGGTCAGCCTCCTTCTGCCGAACGACTCCGGGCCGGCCGGGGCGGCTGCCCGGCCGGGGGAGCGCCTCCTGTGACGTCCCACGAGCCGCCCTTCGCGGCGACCCTCCCCCCATCTGGACGGCCCTGCCACCCGATCTGTGACAGGCCGACCCGCGGTCCCCGCACATTCCGCCGGCGGGCCGCTGATCTGGCGGGACGGCGGCCCTGGTGGGCCGGCGATCCGGTGCGGGACGGTCAGGTGGCGGAGGCGGGCAGGCGCTCGACGCTGGTGGCCGCGGCGTCGAACACGGCCGCGAGAGTGTGCCGGGGCAGGTCGATCAGCCGGGCGGACAGCAGGTCGGTGGTACCGAGGCTGATTCCCCGACTGTTGCCGGGCTCCTGGCCGCGTGCTTCGCCGTTCACCTGGCTGGCGGTGAGAGCAGCGTGGACGGTGCTCAGGGCGGCCCGTTGGGGGAGCGGCTCGCCGCCCTGGTCACGCGCGATCCGGATCAGGCCGTCGCGCCAGACGTTGCCGAGCCGGCCGTGCACCCGCTCCAACAGCCAGCGAGTGAGGCGCTCGGGTCCGGCCAACGTCGTCGGGTCGACCGCGGCGAAGGCCAGCAGCCGGGTCTGTCCGGCGCCGAGCGGTGTCTCGTCACACTCGGGCGTGCGCGCCCATTTCGCCCGCACCAGGTCGAACGGAGCGCCGGCACCCGGGCCGCCGGCGGCGTCCGGACGGCCGGGGGAGCGCAGGTCGGGATGGCCGGCATCCACCAGCACCGCGAGCCGGTCGGCGTTGGCGGCCAGCAACAGGCGCAGCAGCCACGGGCCGGGATCATCGGTCAGGTCGGCGACGACGCTGCGACCCGTGCCGGCCGCGCCGGTCGTGGACGGCGGCAGGCCGCGGCCGAGGACGGTGGGTAGCCGGGTGTGTGACGGGACCTCCGGCAACGGACGCTCGCCCACGAACACGCCCCGCCCGGGCACCGCCGCGAGGAACCGCCGGGCTGCCGCGACGGCCGGGGCGGCAAGCTCCTCGGCCTGGCTCTCCTCGGCCTGCCGGCCGCGGGTGTAGATGGAGCGCGGGTAGCCGCCGGGGCCACCGGTGTCACGCTCACCCGGCTGGTCCAGGCGGTCCAGCCGTTTCCACGTGGCGGCGGTCGGTTGGCAGCTGTACATGTCGGCGCGGGCGCCCACCGCCTCCGCGCCGTCGTAGACGTGGAACCCCGGCCAGATGGCCTCAAAGACGAATCCCTGGTCCAGCAGGGCCTTCTGGACCCGGGCGCCGAGCGCCGGTGCCCGTTCGCTGTAGCCGTAGGCGACGAGAACCCGGCCGCGGTCCCGGTCGGCCAGCCCCTGCGCGCCCCGCGCGGCGAACAGGGACACGCCGGCCGGGGTGTACGGCGGGTCGGTGAACACCAGGTCGGCCTGGCCGGCGACCGACGGTGGCAGGCCGAGGCGCAGATCCGCGTACACGCAGTGCAGCGTCACCTGACGCGTGTGGGCGCAGCGGTGCAGGAAGGCCAGCAGTTCCTCGTCGATGTCGACGACGGTGACCTGTGGCCCGCCGGGACGGCCGGCGAGCAGCAACAGCAGGGCCAGCGACGTCAGGTCGTGGTCGCCGACGAGAAGCAGGCGCGCCTCACGCAGGTCGTAGTGCGTGGACAGCCAGACCGCCCGGCGTACCGCCGTCGCCGCGGTGGCCGGGACATGGTCGAGGTCGGCCTGCGGTCTCGGGGCGGCCGCGATGAGGCCGTGCATCGTGGTGATCAGGTCACCGTGCCGGTGGATCTCGGTGGCCAGCGGGTCCACCGGGGTGGTCGAGCGCAGCTCGTCATAGCGGATCATGGACCGGTAGTGGTCGATCGTCGGGGCGCGCAGCACCAGCCGGCCGCCGGCTGCGGTGTGCAGGTCGTCACCGAGAGCCTGCAGGATGATCTCGACCGAGCGGCGTGGTAGTCCGGAGTCCTGCACCAGGTCGCGCAGGGTGTGGGGCCGTTCGGTCAGCGCCGCCACGACCCGGCGCGGCGCCCGCGCGTGCACCCCGTAGCCGTGCAGCATCGTCGCCAGCGACTCGCCCGACATGGGCACAGCGGCTGCTGGGGGTGCCGGGGCTGCTGGGGGTGCTGGGGGTGCCGGTAGTGCCGGGGGTGCGGTGGCCGGTGCGGAGATGCCGGACGTGGCAGGCGGGTGGGAATCGGTCACCATCCCAGCGTGTCACCCCACGACGCGACGTGATTTCACCGGTCGCGGCTTCGGCGGCTACCCTCGGGAGGTGCTCAGAAGGCTGGATCTGCGTGGCTCGACCCCCACCGGGGCGCAGGTGCGGCGTCTGCTGCCCCGCGCCGCGATCGATGTGGACGTCGCCGTCGAGGCCGTGCGCCCGGTATGCGAGGACGTCCGCGACCGTGGCGACGAGGCCGTGCTCGACGCCGCCGTGCGGTTCGACGGGGTCCGCCCCCCGCATCTTCGGGTGCCCGCCGCGGAGCTGGCCGCGGCCGCCGAACGGCTCGACCCGGACGTGCGCGACGCGCTGGCCGAGGCGATCCGCCGCTGCCGGCTGGTGCACGCCGCCCAGCTGCGCGCGCCGGTGACCGTCGAGGTCGCCCCGGGGCTCGCCGTCACCGAGCGCTGGGTGCCGGTCGAGCGGGTCGGGCTGTATGTGCCGGGGGGGCGGGTCGCCTACCCGAGCAGCGTGGTGATGAACGTCGTCCCGGCCCAGGAGGCCGGGGTGACGTCGCTGGCGGTGTTCTCCCCGCCGCAGAAGGACAACGGCGGGTTGCCGCATCCGGTCGTCCTCGGTGCGTGCGCGATGCTCGGCATCGACGAGGTGTACGCGGCCGGTGGCGCCCAGGCGATCGCGATGGCCGCCTACGGCACCGTTTCCTGCGCGCCGGTCGACGTGATCACCGGGCCCGGCAACGTCTACGTGACGGCGGCCAAGCGTCTGGTGCGCGGCGTCGTCGGGGTGGATGCCGAGGCCGGCCCGACCGAGGTCGCGATCCTCGCCGACGACACGGCCGACCCGGCGCACGTCGCCGCCGACCTGATCGCCCAGGCCGAGCACGACCCGATGGCCGCCTGCCTGCTCGTCACCACGTCGGCGGAGCTCGCCGACGCCGTCGACGTCGAACTCGGCAAGCGGGTACCCGCCACCCGTCACCGCGAGCGGGTCGAGCAGGCCCTCGCCGGCCAGGGCGCCGTCGCGATCGTCGCCGACCTGGCCGCCGGGCTTGCCGTCGCCGACGGCTGGGCCGCCGAGCACCTGGAGATCCAGACCGCGGACGCCGCCGCCGTCGCCGCCCGGGTTCGCCACGCCGGGGCGGTGTTCGTCGGGCCGTACGCACCGGTGCCACTCGGCGACTACCTCGCCGGCTCCAACCACGTCCTGCCCACCGGCGCGACCGCGCGCCACTCCGGCGGTCTGTCCGTCGCCGCCTTCCAGCGGCAGGTCCACGTCGTCGAGAGCACCCGGGACGCGCTGCACGCCGTCTCCGGGCGCCTCGGCGCACTCGCCGGAGCCGAGGACCTCACCGCACACCGTGACGCCGTGGAGGTTCGATTCCGATGACCGTCCAGCTCGCCGGCACCGACGCCGGCATGGTCGGGGACGACCGGCCCTGGCAGCCCCTGGGCCTGGATGAGCTGCCGTTGCGCGACAGCCTGCGGGGGATGTCGCCCTACGGCGCCCCGCAGCTCGACGTTGCGGTTCGCCTGAACACCAACGAGAACCCGCATCCGCCGTCGATCGGCCTCGTGGACGCGCTCGGCAAGGCCGCCACCCTCGCCGCCACCGAGGCCAACCGGTACCCGGACCGCGACGCCGAGGCGCTGCGCGCCGACCTCGCCTACTACCTGACGCCGGATGCCGGCTTCGGCGTCCACGCCGCCCAGGTGTGGGCGGCCAACGGGTCCAACGAGATCCTCCAGCAGCTGTGCCAGGCGTTCGGCGGCCCGGGCCGGGTCGCGGTCGGGTTCGAGCCGTCCTACTCGATGCACCGGCTGATCGCGCTGGCCACGGCCACCGACTGGGCCGGCGAGCAGCGCGCCGACGACTTCACCCTCACGCCCGAGCAGGTCACGGCCGCGATCGAGACGCACCGCCCGGCGCTGGTGTTCCTGTGCTCCCCGAACAACCCGACCGGCACCGCCCTGCCCCCCGAGGTCGTCACCGCCGCCTGCACGGCGATGGCGGCCGTCGGCAGCGGCATCGTCGTCGTCGACGAGGCGTACGCCGAGTTCCGCCGGGCCGGGGTGCCCAGCGCCCTGACCCTGCTGCCGGCGAACCCACGCCTGGTCGTCACCCGCACGATGAGCAAGGCGTTCGCGCTCGCCGGCGCGCGGGTCGGCTACCTCGCCGCGCATCCCGCGGTCGTCGACGCGTTGCAGCTGGTCCGGCTGCCCTACCACCTGTCGAGCTTCACCCAGGCGGTCGCGCGTACCGCGCTGGCCCACGCCGACGAGCTGCTCGGCACGGTCGAGGCGGTCAAGGCCCAGCGCGACCGGATCGTGCGGGAACTGCCCGGCCTCGGCCTGGCGCTCACGCCCAGCGACGCCAACTTCGTGTACTTCGGCCGGTTCGCCGACGAGCAGGACGTCTGGCGTCGTCTGCTGGACCGCGGCGTGCTCGTGCGCGACGTCGGCCCCGACGGCTGGCTGCGGGTCACCGCGGGTCTGCCCGGCGAGATCGACGCGTTCCTCGCCGCCCTGTCCCAGGTCCTCGCCGGTGCCCGGACCGACGAGTCCGGCCTGGTCACCCTCGCCTCCCGCTGACGCCGAACCACGTCCGCTGCCGTCACCGTTTCGCTGACGTTCGAGAAAGGCACCGAGGACAGCCCCGATGGCCCGCACCGCGCGTATCGCCCGCAAGACCCTGGAGTCGGACGTCCTCGTCGAGCTCGACCTCGACGGCACGGGCGTGGCCACCGTCGACACCGGCGTGCCGTTCTACGACCACATGCTGTCCCAGCTCGGCAAGCACGGTGGTTTCGACCTGACCGTGCGCACCCGCGGCGACCTGCACATCGACGCCCACCACACGGTCGAGGACACCTCGATCGCGTTCGGCACGGCGCTGCGCGAGGCGCTCGGCGACAAGGTCGGCATCCGCCGTTTCGGGGACGCCACCGTTCCCCTGGACGAGGCGCTCGCCCTGGCCGTCGTCGACCTGTCCGGCCGCCCGTACTGCGTGCACGTCGAACCGGACCTCGTCGGCCTGATCGGCACCTACGACACCACCCTCACCCGCCACATCTTCGAGTCGATCACCAGCTCGGCCCGGATTGCCCTGCACGTGCGGGTGCTTTCCGGCCGCAACGCCCACCATGTCGTCGAAGCCCAGTTCAAGGCGGTCGCCCGGGCCCTGCGCGACGCGGTCGCCCTGGACGCCCGGGTCACCGGCATCCCGTCCACCAAGGGCACGCTGTGAGTCGGGTGGTCGTGCTCGACTACGGGTCGGGGAACCTGCGTTCGGCCGAGCGGGCGCTGGCTCGGGTCGGGGCGGACGTGACCGTCACCGACGACCTGGCCGCGGCGCGGGAGGCCGACGGGCTGGTCGTGCCCGGGGTCGGCGCCTACGCGGCGTGCATGGCCGGGATCGACGCCCTGGGTGCGGGTGCGGTCGTGCGTGCCCGGGTCGCCGCCGGGCGGCCGGTACTCGGGATCTGCGTCGGCATGCAGGTGCTCTACGAGCTCGGCGACGAGCACGGGGTGCGCACTGAGGGGATCGGCGTGCTGGCCGGCGAGGTGCGCCGGCTGGCCGCGCCGATCCTGCCGCACATGGGCTGGAACACGGTGCGTCCGCCGGCCGGCTCGATGCTGTTCGCGGGGCTTGCGTCCGACACGCGGTTCTACTTCGTCCACTCGTATGCGGCCAAGGCCGACCTGTCCGCCGGCGACACCATCGGCGAGCACGGCGAACCGTTCGCCGCCGCCGTCGAACGCGGGTCACTCGCCGCCACCCAGTTCCACCCGGAGAAGTCCGGGGACGCCGGCGCCCACCTGCTCACCAACTGGCTCGCCACCCTGTCCTGACGTCCGGTCGGAGTTGCGCTTCCCACCGCCCGGACAGCTGCGGCCCGCTGCCGGATCCGTCCAGGTCGGACAGCCCGTAGGGTGTCGGCATGGCTCTGACTCTGCTGCCCGCCGTCGATGTGGCCGACGGTCTTGCCGTGCGTCTCGTCCAGGGCGAGGCCGGCTCCGAGACGTCCTATGGCGACCCGCTGGAGGCGGCGCTCACCTGGCAGCGGGACGGCGCCGAGTGGATCCATCTTGTCGATCTTGATGCTGCGTTCGGCCGCGGGTCCAACCGGGAGCTGATCGCCAAGGTCGTGCGCTCCGTCGACGTCGCCGTGGAGGTCTCCGGCGGCATCCGCGACGACGACTCGCTCGACGCGGCGCTGGCGACCGGCGCGGCCCGGGTGAACATCGGCACCGCGGCGCTGGAGAACCCCGACTGGGTGCGCCGGGCGATCGCCCGGGTCGGCGACCGCATCGCCGTCGGCCTGGACGTGCGCGGCACCACGCTCGCCGCCCGTGGCTGGACCCGCGAGGGCGGGGAGCTCTACGACGTCCTCACCCGTCTCGACGCCGACGGCTGCGCCCGCTACGTCCTCACCGACGTCCGCCGGGACGGGACGCTGACCGGCCCGAACGTCGAACTGCTGCGCTCGGTGACCGCTGCGACGGACCGTCCCGTGGTGGCCAGCGGGGGCGTGTCGAAGCTGGAGGACCTGACCGAGATCGCCGCCATCCCCGGGGTCGAGGGCGCCATCATCGGCAAGGCCCTGTACGCCGGCGCGTTCACCCTGCCGCAGGCGCTGGCCCTCACCGCGAGCCTCGCCGCCGGCAGTCCCACCCGGTCCACGGGCAGCCTGGGCCAGGACGCGGCCGGCTCGGTCGGCGGCGGCGGGGCGGGCCGGTGAGTGTCGCCGTCCGGGTCATTCCCTGTCTGGACGTCGACGGCGGGCGGGTCGTCAAGGGCGTCAACTTCACCGATCTGCGCGACGCCGGCGACCCGGTCGAGATGGCCCGCCTCTACGACGCCGAGGGTGCCGACGAGCTGACCTTCCTCGACATCACCGCCTCCTCCGGGGACCGGGCGACCACCTACGACATCGTGCGGCGCACCGCCGAGCAGGTGTTCATCCCGCTGACCGTCGGCGGCGGCGTACGCTCCGCCGAGGACGTCGACCGGCTGCTGCGGGCCGGCGCGGACAAGGTCGGCATCAACACCGCGGCCGTCGCCCGCCCGGAACTCGTCCGCGAATGCGCCCACCGGTTCGGCAACCAGTGCATCGTGATCTCCATCGACGCCCGCCGCTGCCCCGACCCGGACGGCCCCCGCTTCGAGGTCACCACCCACGGGGGACGGCGCGGCACCGGCATCGACGCGGTCGCGTGGGCGGCGCAGGTCACGGAGCTCGGCTCGGGGGAGATCCTGCTCAACTCGATGGACGCTGACGGCACCCGCGACGGCTACGACCTGGAGCTGCTCACCGCCGTGCGGGCCGAGGTCGACGTCCCGGTGATCGCCAGCGGCGGCGCCGGGGACCTCGCGCATTTCGCCCCGGCGGTGGCCGCGGGCGCGGACGCCGTGCTCGCCGCGAGCGTGTTCCACTTCGGGCAGCTGCGCATCGGCCAGGTGAAGACCGCGCTGCGGGACGCCGACGTCCCGGTGCGCTGACGGGATTCCGATGACGGAGTCCGACACCGGAGACCGTACCGACACCGGAGACCGTACCGACACCGGAGACCATATCGGCGGCGGAGACCATGTCGGCGGCGGGAGACGTCCGGGGATCATCTCGCGGGGCCTGGCCACGATGTGGCGGGCCGCGGTCCGGGAACCCCGGCAGTTCGCGCTGGCGACGTTCGGCGGCTGCCTGTTCACCCTGAGTGGGGTGGCGAGCTCGCTCGTACTCGGCGAGGCGACGGACCGGGTCGTGCTCCCGGCCATCGATCGGGGCCACGCCGACTGGTCCGCGCTCGCGGTGGTCGGCGTCGCGTTCGTCGCCGTCGGCATCGTGCGGGCCTTCGGCATGTACCTGCGCCGGCTCGCCGGCGGCGCGGTGGTGTTCCGCCTGCAGGCCCGCTACCGCCACGAGGTCACCCGCCAGTACCTGCGGCTGCCGCTGTCCTGGCATCAGAGCCATTCCACCGGCAGCCTGCTGTCCAACGCCAACGCGGACGTCGAAGCACTGGTCTCGCCGCTGATGCCGCTGCCGTTCGCCGTCGGGGCGCTGGCGATGCTGGTGGCCGCACTGGCGCTGCTCGTCGTCACCGATCCCGTGCTGGCCCTGATCGGGCTCGCGGTCTTCCCCACCTTCGGCCTGATCAACATCTGGTATGCCCGGCGGGCGTCGCCGTTGTACTCGGCCGCCCAGGCCCTGCGCGGCGAGGTGAGTGCGGTGGCGCACGAGTCGTTCGACGGCGCGCTCGTGGTGAAGGCCCTCGGCCGCGAGGAGGAGGAGACCGCCCGCTTCGCCGACCGCGCCGAACGGCTGCGTGACGCGATGATCAACGCCGGGCGGCTGCGCGGCATGTTCGACCCGCTGATGGAGGCGCTGCCGAACCTCGGCATCCTGGCCGTGCTGTTCGTCGGTGCCATGCGGATCCAGGCCGGGGCGATCGACGTCGGTCAGCTCGTCCGGGTCGCCTACCTGTTCACCCTGCTGGCCTTCCCGCTGCGCGCGTTCGGCTGGGTGTTCGGCGAGCTGCCGCGCGCCGTCGTCGGCCGTCAGCGGGTGGACGCGGTGACCCAGGCCCGCTCGGACGAGCGCCATGGCCCCCGCACCCTGACCGGCACCGGCCCCGCGGCGCTGGGTCTGCGCGACGTCACCTACACCTACCCCGGCAGCGACCCCGAGCGCACGGCCTCCGCTCCCGACCCCGCGGTCCTCGCACCCGACGGACCGGTGACCGGGGGCACGGCGGTGACGCAGTCGGCCCGGGATCAGCGACCGACGGTGGACCAGGTGAGCGTCGAGGTGGCTCCGGGCAGCGTCGTCGCGATCACCGGACGGACCGGCGCGGGCAAGTCGACCCTGGTGGGCCTGCTCGCCCGGCTCGTTGATCCAGACCACGGTGAGGTCCTGCTCGATGGGATCGATCTGCGTGACCTTGCCGTCGGAGAGGTGAGCCGGGCGGTGGCCGTCGTGGCCCAGCAGGCGTTCCTGTTCGACGACAGCGTGCGCGCCAACATCACGCTGGGTCTGACCGCCACCGACGACGCGGTGTGGACAGCACTGCGCCGGGCCCAGGCCGACCGGTTTGTCGCCAAGCTCCCGGACGGACTCGACACCATGGTCGGCGAACGGGGCACCAGCCTGTCCGGCGGCCAGCGCCAACGGATCTGCCTGGCCCGGGCCCTGCTGCGCGAGCCCCGGCTGCTGGTCCTCGACGACGCGACCGCCAGCGTCGACCCACGGGTCGAGGCCGCGATCCTCGCGGATCTGCGGGCCCGCGCCGGTGCCGCCACGGTGGTAGTCGTCGCCCAGCGCCGCTCCACGATCGCCCTGGCGGACGAGGTGGTGCACCTCGAGGGCGGACAGGTGATCGGCCATGGCCGCCACGAGGACCTGCTGGCCACCTCGCCCCGCTATGCGGCCCTGCTCACCGCCTACGAACTGGCCGCGCAGGCAGCCGCCCTCGACACCGCCGACCCCGAGCCAGAACGAGCTCCAGAGCCCACCCGGAAAACGGAGCCCACCCAGGAGCCGGAGACGGCGCGATGACCACGCCCATCCAGACGAGCCCCGCACCCCCCGGTTCCGCACCGCCCGGTTCCGCACCGCCCGACCCGTCCGGTGCAGGACTCGGCGGCGCCGAGCCAACTCGCGTGGATCTGCTGACGACGACGCTGCGGCGACTGCGTGCACTCGCCCCCGACCTGACCCGCGGTCTGGTGGGTACCCTGGCACTCGCCGCGGTCGCCACCGCAGGCAAGGTCGCCATTCCGGTGACAGTCCAGCAGATCCTCGACCGGGGTCTTGCGGATGACCAGGTCGACCTGGCTCTGGTCGGCGCGGCCGTCGGGGTGGCCGCGATAGTGATCATGTTGACCGCGCTGGCCAACTACCGGATGAACCGGCGGCTGTACCGGCTGTCCGAGACGGCCCTTGCCGCCCTGCGGATCCGGGCGTTCCGCCACATCCACGATCTGTCGATGCTCAGCCAGTCCGCGCAGCGCCGTGGCTCGTTGACCTCCCGGGTCACCAGCGACATCGACCAGATGTCGCAGTTCCTGCAGTTCGGCGGCGTGATGTTGTTGGTCTCGACCGGACAGATGCTGATCGCGACCGTGCTGATGGTCATCTACTCCTGGCCGCTCACCCTGGTGGTCTACGGCTTCTACGTCCCCCTGTTTCTGTTCACCCGGCACACTCAGCGCCGCCTCGCCGGACGGTATGCCCAGGTCCGGGAACGCATCGGCGATCTGCTCGGCGCCGTCGCCGAGGCTGTCGTCGGCGCCTCGGTCGTGCGGGCCTACGGCGTCCAGGAGCGGACCGCCCGGCGTATCGACACCTCGATCGATCGCCATCGCGCCGCCCAGACCTCGGCCCAGCGAATGATCGCCGGTGTGTTCTCGCTGAGCGAGCTGGTGGCCGCCGTAGCCACCGCGTCGGCCGTCATCGTCGGCGTTCTGCTCGGCGTCGACGGGTCGATCAGCACCGGCCGACTGGTCGCCTTCCTGTTCCTGATGACCCTGTTCATCATGCCGATCCAGTCGATGACCGAGATCCTCAACGACGCGGCGAACGCGCTGGCGGGCCTGCGCCGCGTGCTCGATGTCCTCGACCTGCCCACCGACGTCCGCGATCCGGCCCTGGCCGGCCCCGCCGGCCCCGCCGGCGGATACCCGGAACCGTCCGGGCGTGATCTGCCGGCGGGACCGCTGGGCGTGCGCTTCACCGGGGTCGGGTTCGCCTACCCGGACGGGCCGCAGGTACTGCGGGACATTGATCTGGAGATCGTCGCGGGTAGCCGGATCGCCGTGGTCGGCGAGACCGGCTCCGGCAAAACAACCCTGGTCAAGCTGCTGACCCGACTGATGGACCCAAGCGTGGGGCAGGTCCTGGTCGGCGGGGTACCGCTCGACCAGGTGCGGTTCGCCTCTCTGCGCCGCCGGGTCCTGCTGGTGCCGCAGGAGGGGTTCCTGTTCGATCTGACGATCGCCGACAACGTCCGCTACGGCCGCCCGGAGGCCGATGACACCGCGGTACACGCCGCGTTCGAGGCGCTCGGCCTTGGCGACTGGCTCGCCGCCCAGCCCGGCGGGCTCGCCACCCGGGTGGGGGAGAGCGGATCGCGGCTGTCGGCCGGCGAACGCCAGCTGGTAGCGCTGGCCAGGGCCCGGCTGGCCGACCCCGACCTGCTCGTCCTCGACGAGGCCACCTCCGCGGTCGACCCGGAGACCGAGGTGCGTCTGGCCCAGGCCCTGGCCGAACTGATGCGCCACCGCACGTCGGTGACAATCGCCCACCGGCTGTCCACGGCCGAGACGGCGGACGAGGTACTGGTCGTCGACGCTGGCCGGATCGCCCAGCGTGGGCGGCACGGGGATCTGGTCCGCGTGCCCGGGATCTACCAGCGGCTGCACCAGTCCTGGGCTGCGGGGATCGGGGCGACCGGGCCTGCGGGCGCGCGACCGAGGCTGGCGGTCCCGGCCTCGGCGGCCCTCGCCGATCAGCGCCGCGTGCCCGCGGCACCCCGGACGCCGGCCCCGCGCCCGGCCGGTGGGGGAGCAGAATGAAGCTGTGACCGAACGTCCCTCCGCTCTCGACCCTGACATCGCCGGGCGCCTGCGCCGCGACGGTGCCGGCCTGTTCCCGGCCATCGCCCAGCAGTACGACACCGGGGAGGTGCTGATGCTCGGGTGGATGGACGACGAGGCGCTGCACCGGACGTTGACCACCGGGCGGGCCACGTACTGGAGCCGTAGCCGCGGTGAGTACTGGGTCAAGGGCGATACGTCGGGCCACCAGCAGTGGGTCCGCTCGGTCGCGCTCGACTGCGATGGCGACGCCCTGCTGGTGCGGGTCGACCAGATCGGCCCGGCGTGCCACACCGGCACCCACACCTGTTTTGAGGCCGGCGGCCCGCTGCCCGCCCGCGTGGGTAACCCGGATTCCGGGCCGGACTCCGAGGCCGGCCGATGACCACCGGCCGCATCGTTCCCGACCGGGCCGGCTTCCACGCCGCCGCGGCCCGCCATCCGGTCGTCGCTGTCACCCGTCGGCTGCTCGCCGACGGCGAAACCCCGGTCGGCATCTACCGCAAGCTCGCCGGCGGCCCGGGCACGTTTCTGCTGGAGTCGGCCGAGCACGGCGGCGAGTGGTCGCGCTATTCGTTCGTGGGCGTACGGGCGGCGGCGACGCTCACCGAGCGCGACGGCAAGGCCCTGTGGGTGGACGGCACACCACCGCCGGGGGTGCCGACCGGTGGTGACCCGCTGGACATCCTGCGCGCGGTGGAAAGCAGCCTGCGCGCCGCTCATGACGACGGCGCACCACCCCTGATGGGCGGGCTTGTCGGCTACCTCAGCTATGACATCGTCCGGCGGATCGAACGGCTGCCGTCGCACGCCGTGGACGACCTGCACCTGCCCGAGCTGCGCATGCTGCTGGTCACCGACCTCGCCGTCCTGGACCACCGGGATGGGTCCTGCCTGCTCGTGGCCAACGCCTTCACCGCGTCCGCCGCGGACGGACCAGGCCGCCCCGCAACCGACCGCCGTGCTGCCGTCAGCCCCCGTGACCCGGCCGAACTCGACGCCCTCTACGACGAGGCGGTGGCGCGCCTGGACACGATGACCAGCGACCTGGCCAAGTGGAGCGAGCCGACGGTGGCCACGACCACCGGTGCGCTCACCGGTGTCAAGGACTTCGTCTCCGCCACGCCGCCCGGTGCCTACCAGAGCGCGGTCGAGCGCGCGATCGAGGAGATCCGCGCCGGGGAGTGCTTCCAGATCGTCGTCTCGCAGCGCTTCGAGCGCGCCACGACCGCCGATCCGCTGGACGTCTACCGGGTGCTGCGCACCACCAACCCAAGCCCGTACATGTACCTGCTGCGCTTCGGCGACCACGACGTCGTCGGATCGTCGCCGGAGGCGCATGTGAAGGTCACCGGACGCCGCGCCCTGCTGCACCCGATCGCCGGCTCCCGCCCCCGTGGCGCGACGCCGGAACAGGACGCCGAGCTTGCCACCGAGATGCTGGCCGACCCGAAGGAACGCGCCGAGCACGTGATGCTGGTCGACCTCGTCCGCAACGACCTCGGCCGGGTGTGTGTGCCCGGTTCGGTGCGAGTCGTCGAGTTCGCGGAGGTCGAGCGCTTCTCCCACATCATGCATATCGTCTCCACGGTGATCGGTGAGGTGGCCGGACAGCGCAGTGCCGTGGACGTGCTGGCCGCGACGTTCCCCGCCGGGACGCTGTCCGGGGCGCCGAAGGTGCGTGCGATGGAGGTCATCGACGAGCTGGAACCGACCCGCCGCGGCGTCTACGGCGGGGTGGTCGGTTATCTGGACTTCGGCGGCGACCTGGACACCGCCATCGCGATCCGGACCGCGGTGATCCGCGACGGCGTCGCCTACGTCCAGGCCGGTGCCGGAATCGTCGCCGACTCCGATCCCGATGCCGAAGATCTCGAGAGCCGCACCAAGGCCGCCGCCGTACTGCGGGCTATCGAGGTCGCCGAATCCCTCCGACCGCCGGCATGACCTCCTCCTCTTCGGGCCCCGCGTCCCCCGACGCGACGCCCGGGCTCCCCGGGTCGCCCGGTTCTGCGCCGGGCGCGGGCGACGCCGCCCGCGCCGGGCGGCGGGAACGCGGTCTGGCCGTGCTCGGCTGTCTGCTCGGCGCGGGACTGGTACTCGTGTGTGGGGCGGCGACCTGGGTCTCCGCCAGGGTCGGCGCGCCGCACACCGCCAGTGACGGTGCAGCCGTGGCCGCGCCGCTGGCCACCCACTGGACCGGCTCCACACTTGCCCCGGCAGCGACCGCTCTCGCCCTGGTCGGGTTGGCTGCCACCGTGGCGATCGTGGCCGCCCGCGGTATCGGGCGCGCCGCTGTGGGTCTGCTGGCCATCGTGGCCGGGATCGGCATCGTCTATGTGGTGCTGCGGATCGGCCTCGACCCGACGCCCGCGCTGCGCCGCACCGACAGCGTGCGCCAGCTGTCCGTCGGCGGCCCGGCGGACATCACCGCCGTACACCGCACAGCGGCACCGTGGCTGGCGGCGTTCGGCGGCCTGCTGCTCACCGCCGCCGGCGCGCTCGCCGCCGCGCGCGGACGCCGATGGCCGGCGATGTCGGGCCGCTACCAGGCTCGCGACGCCCGGCCGGTCGACGCCTGGGACGCGATCGAGCGGGGCCACGACCCCACCTGATCACCGGGATCCGCCGTGACCACCCGGCGGCCCTGCCCACCCGCCGCCTCCCAGCGGCCCGGACACCCGCTCCGGAGTCGTGAGCGAGGCGAGCAGGTCCTGCTGACGACGTAGATCGGCCTCCAGCAGAGTGACCAGCGCATCCATCCGGTCCAGGCAGCGGAGCAGCCGCTCGAGCGGCTCTTGCTCCCGGCCGCTGGCTGGCAGCCCGACCGGCGCAACCGTGGGCCGTTCAGGCACCCGTGCGCCGACGGACGACCAACCCGACAGTGGCGGGACCAGGACCTGGCGGGCGTTCAGGCATCCGTCTATACATCCGTCCAGGCATCCGTCCAAACATTCGTTCATGCATCCGTTCATGCATCCGTTCATGCATTCTCCCTCGTTTCCGAACGTGTGTTCGACTATACGGGATTGCCGGGGTGGTCGGCCAGCATGGCGCGCCGGTGGCGTGGCGTGCCGTGCTGGACAGGTCGCCGAAGCGGGCCGGGTGGATGACGTCCGCGGTCGAGGGCGGCCCTCGGAGGTGGGGGTGGATGGTCGCGGCACGTAGCAAGGTGTGGGTGCGTGGGGCCCACGTCGGTGACCTGGCCTACCATCGGCGGCATGAGCGCGAAAGCCGCGAGCACGGGTCGATGAGCGTCCTCGACGACATCCTCGACGGGGTCCGGTCAGACCTTGCCGTGCGTGAACAGCAGACCTCCCTCGACGACCTCAAACGGCGCGTCGAGCGCGTCCCGGACCCCCGGGACGCGCTGGCCGTCTTCCATGACTCACCGGTGTCGGTGATCGCCGAGGTCAAGCGTCGTTCGCCGTCCAAGGGCAGCCTGGCGGCGATCACGGATCCAGCCGCTCTCGCGGTGGACTACGAGGCGGGCGGTGCCGCCGCCATCAGCGTGCTCACCGAGCAGCGCCGGTTCGGCGGCTCGCTCGCGGATCTCGACGCGGTGCGCCGTGCGGTCGACGTCCCGCTGCTGCGCAAGGACTTCGTCGTCTCGCCGTACCAGGTCTTCGAGGCCCGCGCGCACGGCGCGGACATCGTCCTGTTGATCGTCGCGGCGCTTGACCAGCCTCGCCTGGTCGGCCTGCGCGAGCGCATCGAGTCCCTCGGGATGACCGCGCTGGTCGAGGTGCACGACGAGGCCGAACTCGTCCGCGCGCTGGACGCCGACGCCCGCCTGGTCGGCGTGAACGCCCGGGACCTGCGCACCCTCGAGATCGACCGAAGCACCTTCGCCCGGTTGGCGCCGATGATCCCGTCCGGGGTGCTGAAGGTGGCCGAGTCCGGCGTGCGCGGGCCCCACGACCTGCGCACATATGCGGCCTCCGGGGCCGACGCGGTGCTGGTCGGCGAGGCCGCCGTCACCGGCGACCCCCGACAGACGGTCGCCGACCTGGTCGCCGCCGGCGCCCACCCGGCCGGCCGCGTCGGGCGCTGAGGTCTCCTGCCGGTCGCGGCGGCTCCCGCGTCGGCCACTGATGTTGCGCCCGGCCGCCGGTGGACACCGTCGTGTCGGGTCGGACCCGGCCGCCGCGGCGGCCGGACGCGTTCTGTCGGCGGGGCCCGATACAGTCGCACCGTGGCCATTCGAACCGCTGCCCCAGCCCCCTCCGCCGATGCCGCGGGAGCGGCGCCGCTGCGTCCCACGGGTGTGCAGGCCGCGGCCGACTGGCAGGCGTTTCCGGATGCGTCGGGCCACTTCGGCCGGTTCGGCGGGCGCTTCGTGCCCGAGGCGCTCATGGCCGCGCTCGACGCGCTGACCGAGGCCTACGCGCAGGCCCGGATCGACGAGGCGTTCACTGCCGAGCTCGACGATCTGCTCGCCACCTATGCCGGGCGGCCCACCCCGCTCACCGACGCGCGCCGGCTCACCGACCATGTCGGTGGTGCCCGCATCCTGCTCAAGCGGGAGGACCTGGCCCACACCGGCTCCCACAAAATCAACAACGTGCTCGGCCAGGCCCTGCTGACAAAGCGGATGGGCAAGTCGAGAGTCATCGCCGAGACAGGCGCCGGCCAGCACGGGGTCGCCACCGCCACAGCCTGTGCGTTGCTCGGGCTGGACTGCGTCGTCTACATGGGCGAGGAGGACACCCGTCGCCAGGCCCTCAACGTCGCCCGGATGCGCATGCTCGGCGCCGAGGTCGTCTCGGTGGCCTCCGGTAGCCGCACCCTCAAGGACGCCATCAACGAGGCCCTGCGGGACTGGGTTGCCACCGTCGAGGACACCCATTACTGCATCGGCTCGGTGATGGGCCCGCATCCGTTCCCGATGCTGGTACGTGACTTCCAGCGCGTGATCGGCGTGGAGGCCCGGGCGCAGGTTCTCGAGCGCACCGGTCGGTTGCCGGACGCGGTGGTCGCCTGTGTCGGCGGCGGTTCCAACGCGATGGGCATCTTCCATCCGTTCATTCCGGACACCGACGTCGCGCTGATCGGCTGCGAGGCCGGCGGCGACGGCGTGGCCACCGGCCGCCACGCGGCAGCGATCGCCGGCGGCGCGCCAGGTGTGCTGCACGGCATGCGCACGTACCTGCTGCAGGACGAGTGGGGCCAGACCCAGGTCTCCCACTCCATCTCCGCCGGCCTGGACTACCCCGGCATCGGCCCCGAGCACGCGCTGCTGCACGAGACCGGCCGGGCAACCTACCGGGTGGTCGATGACACCGCGGCCATGGAGGCCCTCGCTCTGGTCGCCCGCACGGAAGGCATCCTGGTCGCGATCGAGAGCGCCCACGCCTTCGCCGCCGCGATCGAGGTGGCCCGCGAGCTGGGCCCGGAGGCAACCCTGCTGGTCAACTGCTCCGGTCGGGGAGACAAGGACGTCGACACCGCGGCCCGCTGGTTCGGCCTGCTCGACGAGCCTGCCACCGCAGGGACTGCCGGTACCACCACTGACGTCGGCGAGCAGCGCTGATGTCCGCGGTCCCCGGCCGGGTCGGGCCGAATCATCCACAGCCGGCCCGCGGGCCCGAAGCGAACGGACGCACCATGCACAGCCGGTTGGACGCGTGTTTCACGGCCGCTCGAGCCGAGGGGCGCGCGGCCCTGGTGGGATACCTGCCCGCCGGCTATCCCACGGTGGACGGTGCGATCGCTGCCATGCGCGCGATGGTCGCTGCCGGTGTGGACATTGTCGAGGTCGGTCTGCCCTACTCCGATCCGACGATGGACGGCCCGGTGATCCAGGAGGCCGCCGATGCCGCCCTGCGCGGCGGGATCACTACCCAGGACGTGCTGCGCACCGTCGAAGCGGTTGCCGACACCGGCGCCCCGACGCTGGTGATGACCTACTGGAATCCGATCGAGCGCCATGGTGTGGCTGCCTTCGCCGCCGACCTCGCAGCCGCCGGCGGCGCCGGGGCGATCACTCCGGACCTGCCGCCGGAGGAAGCTGGTCCGTGGCTCGCCGCCACCGCCGAGCATGGCCTGGATTCGGTGTTCCTGGTCGCGCCCAGCTCGTCGCCCGAGCGTCTACGCCGGGTGGCCGACATCAGCGGCGGCTTCGTCTACGCGGCCTCACTGATGGGTGTCACCGGCGCCCGGGCTCAGGTGGGCGCTCAGGCTGAGGGGCTTGTCGCGCGGGTCCGGGAGGTCACCTCGCTGCCGGTGGCCGTCGGCCTCGGCGTGGGCACCGCCGCGCAGGCGGCCCAGGTCGCCACCTTCGCCGACGGCGTCATCGTCGGATCGGCGCTGGTCCGCGTGCTCGTCGACGCACAGCGCCGCGGCGACGACCCCGAGTCCGCCCTCAGCGGCATCAAAGCCCTCGCCGCCGACCTCGCCCTGGGCGTGCGCGGCGGCCAGGGCGCCGTCCCCGTCACCGCCTGACCCGAATGGGCCCTGTATCCACGCGCGGGGCGGACGAAACGGGCGGGTGGTGCGACGGGCGTGGCTGGCGCCGGGTCGGTAAGGGTGTCGAGATAGCCTGACCATCGTGGTGTTCGCCGCTATTCCCAGTCCGTCCCGTGGTGTGGTGCATCTGGGGCCGGTGCCGTTGCGCGCCTATGCCCTGATGATCATCATTGGAATCGTGGTCGCCGTGGTCGTCACCGGCCGGCGGTTGCGTGCCCGCGGGGTCGATCCCGAGATCGCGGGGGAGATCGCCTTCTGGGCGGTGCCCTTCGGGATTGTCGGCGCCCGGATCTACCATGTGCTCAGTACGCCTGATCCGTACTTCGGGCACGACGGCAACCTCGGCGACGTGGTGAAGATCTGGAACGGCGGGCTCGGCATCTGGGGGGCGATCGCCGGCGGCGCGCTCGGTGCGTGGATCGCGGCGCGTCGGCTGGGGGTCAGTCTCGCCCTGTTCGCCGATGCCGCCGCGCCCGGGATCATCCTGGCGCAGGCCATCGGCCGTTGGGGTAACTGGTTCAACCAGGAACTGTACGGGCGTGCCACCGATCTGCCCTGGGCCGTGCGCATCGATCCCGCGCACCGGATCGACCCGGCAGTCGCCACCTATCAGCCGACGTTTCTGTACGAGTTCCTGTGGAACCTGGTCGTCGCCGGCATCCTGCTGGTCGTCGACCGACGGCACCGCCTCGGCCGCGGCCGGCTGTTCGCCCTGTACGTGGCGCTGTACACGTTCGGCCGGCTGTGGATCGAGATGCTGCGTATCGACACCGCCGACAAGATTCTCGGGCTTCGGGTGAACATCTGGACGTCCGCCCTGGTCTGCCTCGGGGCCATCATCGCGTTCGCGGTCACCCGTCGACCTGTTGACCTGGACGTGTCACCTGAGGAGCAGCGCGAGCTGGGCCTGGTACGCGACCGAGCCCGCCGCGGCGCCGATGCCTACGCCGACGCCACGAGCGAGGCCGGGGCCGAGCCCGAGGGCACAGCCGAGGCGAAGACCGAGGCCGAGAGTGCCGCGCCTGGGAACGAGCCGGGGCGCAGACTCGAGCCGGGACTCGTCGCCGGGTACGGCGACGGCGTCGACGTCGGGTCGCAGGCTGGCCGCCCGGCGCCGGGCAGGGGAGAATCGGCGGGGCAGGCCCCGGCTGAGGCGCCGCCGCACTGAACCTGCGGACCCCGCTCGGCCGGAGCTGGATCGTGCCAGATGTCCGAAAGATGGCCATCCACTACCGCCAGATACGCGGCCCGTGTCAGGTTGTGTGACGTTATACGGCTGTGACCTGCCGGACATATATGATCAAGGCGTGTCGGCTCGGCGCATGGCACACTCGAGAGCAGACACACGGGTCGCTGGGCCAGCGCCGTCGTGCCGTGGTTCACCTTCGGACAGCGTCGTCCGCCTCACCTTCAGCCCCTGAAGACGGACGGGACTTCGCCGGATGCCGAGCGCGCAAGGTCTTTACGACCCCACTTTCGAACACGACGCCTGTGGGGTCGGCTTCGTAGTCGACGTGCACGGTCGTCGTAGCCATGAGCTGGTTGACCAGGGCCTGACCGTCCTGCGCAACCTTGATCACCGTGGCGCGTCGGGTAGCGACCCGGATACCGGCGACGGGGCCGGCATTCTCGTCCAGGTCCCTGATCGGTTCCTGCGTGACGTGGTGGATTTCGCCCTGCCGGCGCCAGGTCGGTACGCGGTCGGGATCGCCTTCCTGCCCCAGGTGGCGGGGGAACGTGACGACGCGGTGCGGGTGATCAGCCGCATCGTGCGCCAGGAGGGCCTGCGCGTGCTCGGCTGGCGGGAGGTGCCCACGATCAGTCACATCGTCGGGCATGCCGCCCGCGAGGTGGAGCCACGTATGCGCCAGCTGTTCGTCGCTCTGCCCGGCGATGCCGTGCCCGGTGCGACTGCCACGGCCGCCATGGCCGGTGCGGCTGGCCCGTCCGGTGTGACCACCGAGGGTGCGGCGGGCACAGACGGCGCAGCGGCGAGCCGGTTCGACGTCGGTGAGCTGGAGCGACGGGCGTTCTGTGCGCGCAAGCGGATCCGTCGCGAGACGGGTGTGTACGTTGCGTCCCTGTCGTCGCGCACGATCGTCTACAAGGGGATGCTGACCACCCACCAGCTCTCGGCGTACTTCCCGGACCTGGACGACCCGCGGTTCGCCAGCGCCATCGCGCTGGTGCACAGCCGGTTCTCGACGAACACGTTCCCGAGCTGGCCGCTGGCCCATCCGTACCGGTTCGTCGCCCACAACGGCGAGATCAACACCGTCCGCGGCAACCGGAACTGGATGCGGGCCCGAGAAGCCCTGCTGGAAAGCAACCTCATTTCTGGCGACCTGGCGCGGCTGTTCCCGATCTGCGCGGACGGCGCGAGCGACTCGGCGAGCTTCGACGAGGTCCTGGAGCTGCTGCATCTGGGCGGGCGCAGCCTGCCGCACGCGGTGCTGATGATGATTCCCGAGGCGTGGGAGAACCACGCCGAGATGGATCCGGCGCGCCGGGCGTTCTATGAGTTCCACTCGACGCTGATGGAACCCTGGGACGGCCCGGCGGCGATCGCGTTCACCGACGGCACGGTCATCGGTGCCGTTCTCGACCGCAACGGGCTGCGCCCGGGGCGGTACTGGCAGACCGACGACGGGCTGGTCGTGATGGCCTCCGAGGTCGGCGTGCTCGACATTCCGCCGCATCGGGTGGTCCGCAAGGGACGGCTGCAGCCGGGCCGGATGTTCCTCGTCGACACCGCCCAGGGCCGGATCGTCGACGACGAGGAGATCAAGTCTGAGCTCGCCACCGCCGCGCCCTACGCGGAGTGGCTGCACGCGGGGCTGATCTCCCTCGACGACCTGCCCGAGCGTGAGCTCGTCGTCTACGGGCACTCGTCCGTCCTACGCCGCCAGCAGGTCTTCGGTTACACCGAGGAGGAGCTGCGCATCCTGGTGGCGCCGATGGCTCGTGGCGGTGCCGAGCCGATCGGGTCGATGGGCACCGACACGCCGGTGGCCGTGCTCTCCACCCGTCCTCGGCTGCTGTTCGACTACTTCACCCAGCTGTTCGCGCAGGTCACCAACCCGCCGCTGGACGCGATCCGGGAGGAGCTCGTCACCAGCCTCGGGCGCACCCTCGGCCCGGAGGGCAACCTGCTCGATCCGTCCCCGGCGTCATGTCGGATGGTGCACCTGCCCTATCCGGTGATCAGCAGTGGCCAGCTCGCCAAGATCATCGGCATCAACGACGACGGTGACATGCCCGGCTTCGCCTCCGTCACCGTCCGCGGTCTGTACGACGTCGACGGTGGCGGCGAGGCGCTCGCCGCCCGCCTGGCCGAGATCTGCGCCGGGGTCAGCGAGGCCATCGCCGACGGGGCGCGCATCGTCGTGCTCTCCGACCGTGACTCCGATGAGCGCAAGGCGCCGATCCCGTCGTTGCTGCTCACCGCGGCCGTGCATCACCATCTGATCCGGGAGCGCACCCGGACGAAGGTCGGGCTGATCGTCGAGTGCGGCGACGCCCGCGAGGTCCACCACATCGCCCTGCTCACCGGGTACGGCGCGGCCGCGGTCAACCCGTACCTGGCATTCGAGTCGGTCGGCACCCTGATCGACGAGGGTGAGGTCACCGGCGTCACCCGCGAGCAGGCCGAGAAAAACCTGATCAAGGCGCTGGGTAAGGGCGTGCTGAAGGTGATGTCCAAGATGGGCATCTCCACCGTCGCCAGCTACACCGGTGCGCAGGTCTTCGAGGCGATCGGGCTTGCCCAGGAGTTCGTCGACACCTACTTCGTCGGCACCCCGTCCCGGCTGGACGGGGTCGACCTGGAGATCATCGCCGCCGAGGTCGCCGCCCGTCACCACCGCGCCCACCCGCGGGTCGCCTCCGAGCTTGCGCACCGCGGGCTGGAGGTTGGCGGCGAGTACCAGTGGCGCCGCGAGGGCGAGCTGCATCTGTTCAACCCGGAGACCGTCTTCCTGCTGCAGCACGCCACCCGCACCCGTCAGTACGACGTGTTCCAGGAGTACACCGGCAAGATCGACGGGCTGTCCCGGGAGAACGCGACGCTGCGCGGCCTGTTCGAGCTGCGCACCGGGGTTCGTCCGCCGGTGCCGATCGAGGAGGTCGAGCCGGTCTCGGAGATCGTCAAGCGGTTCGCGACCGGCGCGATGTCCTACGGTTCGATCAGCGCCGAGGCGCACGAGACCCTGGCCATCGCGATGAACCGTCTCGGTGGCAAGTCGAACACCGGCGAGGGCGGGGAGGATGCCGAGCGGTTCGTCCCCGACGCCAACGGCGACCTGCGCCGCAGCGCCGTCAAGCAGGTCGCGTCCGGCCGGTTCGGGGTGACCAGCGAGTACCTGGCCAACGCCGACGACATCCAGATCAAGATGGCCCAGGGCGCCAAGCCCGGGGAGGGCGGCCAGCTGCCCGGCCACAAGGTCTACCCGTGGATCGCGAAGACCCGCCACTCCACCCCGGGCGTCGGCCTGATCTCCCCCCCGCCGCACCATGACATCTACTCGATCGAGGACCTCGCCCAGCTCATCCACGACCTGAAGAACGCGAACCCGAAGGCCCGGGTGCACGTGAAACTGGTCGCGGAGGTCGGGGTCGGCACGGTCGCGGCCGGGGTGTCCAAGGCGCATGCCGACGTGGTGCTCATCTCCGGCCATGACGGCGGCACCGGTGCCTCGCCGCTGACCTCGCTCAAGCACGCCGGTGCCCCGTGGGAGCTGGGGCTGGCCGAGACCCAGCAGACGCTGCTGCTCAACGGCCTGCGTGACCGGATCGTCGTGCAGGTCGACGGCCAGCTCAAGACCGGCCGCGACGTCATCGTCGGCGCGCTGCTCGGCGCCGAGGAGTTCGGGTTCGCCACCGCTCCGCTGGTCGTCGCCGGCTGCGTGATGATGCGCGTCTGCCATCTCGACACCTGTCCGGTGGGCGTGGCCACCCAGAACCCGCAGCTGCGGGCCCGGTTCACCGGCCGGCCCGAGTTCGTGGAGGCGTTCTTCACCTACATCGCCGAGGAGGTCCGCGCCCATCTTGCGGCGCTGGGCTTCCGCACCCTGCAGGAGGCCGTCGGCCGGGTCGACCTGCTCGACGCCCGCGCGGCGATCGAGCACTGGAAGGCCTCCGGACTCGACATCACCCCGCTGCTGCACACCCCCGAGCGGCCCTTCGGCGGCTCGCTGCACTGCACCTCCAGCCAGGACCACGGGCTGGACAAGGCACTGGACAACTCGCTCATCCAGCTGTGCGAGGGTGCGCTCGACGACGGTCGGCCGGTGTGGCTGGAGATGCCGATCCGCAACGTCAACCGCACCGTTGGCACGATGCTCGGCTACGAGGTGACCAGGCGTTACGGCGGCGCCGGCCTGCCGGACGACACCATCCAGCTGCGGTTCACCGGCTCCGCCGGCCAGAGCTTCGGCGCGTTCGCACCGCGCGGGATGACCCTGACCCTCGAGGGCGACGCCAACGACTACACCGGCAAGGGCCTGTCCGGCGGCAAGATCTTCGTCTTCCCGCCGAAGGAGTCGCCGCTGCGTGCCGAGGACAACATCGTTGCCGGCAACGTGCTGCTCTACGGCGCCACCGCCGGTGAGGCCTTCTTCCGCGGCATCGTCGGTGAGCGTTTCTGCGTGCGTAACTCCGGCGCCACCGCGGTCGTCGAAGGTGTCGGCGATCATGGCTGCGAGTACATGACGGGTGGCACCGTGCTCGTCCTCGGGCAGATCGGACGCAACTTCGCCGCCGGGATGAGCGGCGGCGTCGCCTACCTCCACGACCCGGTGGACGCCCGGATCAACCGGGAGATGGTCGACGTCGAGGAGCTCGACGCCGACGACGAGGCGACAGTGCGTGATCTGCTGGTGCGTCACCGCCGGGAGACCGGGTCGACGGTGGCCGCCCGACTCCATGCCGACTGGGAGAACGTCCGGGGATCGTTCCGCAAGGTGATGCCGCGGGACTACAAGCGGGTGCTCACCGCGATCCGCCGCGCCGAGGAGCAGGGCCTGGTCGCCGAAGAGGAGATCATGGCGGCCGGCCGTGGCTGACCGCCACCACCGCCAGCTCTGCCCGTCCCATTCCCGCACGACCGGACAGGAGTGACATGGCCGACCCGACCGGCTTTCTCAAGCACCACCGGGAGCTGCCGACCCGTCGCCCGGTCGACCTGCGCATCCAGGACTGGCGAGAGGTCTACCAGCCGTTTCCGGAGGAGGACCTGCGCGCGCAGGCGGGCCGCTGTATGGACTGCGGTATCCCGTTCTGTCACAACGGCTGCCCCCTGGGGAACATCATCCCCGAGTGGAACGACCTGGCCCGCCGCGGCGACTGGCCGGACGCGATCGAGCGGCTGCACGCGACGAACAACTTCCCCGAGTTCACCGGTCGGCTCTGCCCGGCGCCCTGTGAGGCGGCCTGTGTGCTGGGCATCGGCGATGATCCGGTGACGATCAAGCAGGTCGAGGTCAGCATCATCGACCGGGCCTGGGCGGACGGGACCGTCGTCCCGGTGCCGCCGTCGGTGCGCACCGGGCGCCGGGTCGCCGTCGTCGGCTCCGGGCCCGCCGGGCTCGCCGCCGCCCAGCAGCTCACCCGGGCGGGGCATGACGTCGTCGTCTACGAGCGGGCCGACCGCGTCGGCGGCCTGCTGCGTTACGGCATCCCCGAGTTCAAGATGGAGAAGGCGGTCCTGGACCGCCGCCTTGCCCAGATGGAGGCCGAGGGCACCTCGTTCGTCACCTCGTGTGATGTCGGGGTGGACATCTCGGCTGCCGAACTGCGCTCGTCCTACGAGGCGGTGATCCTCGCCGGTGGGTCGACGATCGGCCGGGACCTGCCCGTTCCCGGCCGGGAGCTCGGTGGGATCCACCTGGCGATGGAGTTCCTGGAGCCGGCGAACCGGGTTGTCTCCGGTGACCTGGCCGAACCGCCGATCACGGCGGCGGGCAAGCGGGTGGTCATCATCGGCGGCGGGGACACCGGCGCCGACTGCCTGGGCACCTCGCACCGCCAGGGCGCGGCCTCCGTCCACCAGCTGGAGATCATGCCGCGACCGCCGGAGCTGCGCGCACCGGCGAACCCGTGGCCGTCCTTCCCGATCCTCTACCGGGTGTCCAGCGCGCACGAGGAGGGTGGCGAGCGGGTGTTCGCCGTGTCCACCGAACGCTTCCTCGGCGATGACGCGGGCAACGTGCGGGCGCTGCGGATGCACGAGGTGCGCTTCACCTCGGGACGGTTCGAGAAGGTCGAGGGCACCGACGTCGAGCTGCCGTGCGAGCTGGTGCTGCTGGCGATGGGCTTCACCGGCCCGCAGCGCACCGGCCTGCTGGCGGAGCTCGGCGTCGAGCTCGACGCCCGGGGCAACGTGGCCCGCAACGCGGGTTGGGAGACCTCGGTGCCCGGCGTGTTCGTCGCCGGCGACATGGGCCGTGGCCAGTCACTGATCGTCTGGGCGATCTCCGAGGGACGTTCCGCGGCCGCGGCGGTCGACCGGCGGCTCATGGGCGGCACCGACCTGCCCGACCCGATCACCCCCACCCGCCGCTGATCACCCCCACCCGCCGCTGATCACCCGCACCCGCCGCTGATCACCCGCACTCGCCGCAGAGCCAGGCAGAGCAGGACGGGTCCGGACCGGACCGCGTGCGGCGGATGCGGCGCCGGGCGGTCAGAGCCTGGCCGGGGAGTGAGCCACGATCGCGCGTCCCGTGACAAACGGGTGTGATGTGGCTTGCTCCCCGCCGCATCTGTCGCGATTGGCCGGTATCAGCGCTGGGCATCGGCGCTGGTGGCGGTACCGTCCATGGGCATGAGGCTCGTGCTGCTCGGTCCCCCCGGCTCCGGCAAGGGAACGCAGGGTGCGCGGATCAGCGCCCGACACGGCATTCCGACGATCTCCACCGGTCAGCTGTTCGATCGGCAGATCTCCGCGGGCACCCCCCTGGGGCAGCGGGCCGAGCGGTACGTGCGAGCCGGTGAGCTCGTCCCCGACGAGATCGTGCTGGACATGGTCGCCGACCGGCTCGCCGCCGGTGTCGACTGCGCCGAGGGGTTTCTGTTCGACGGCTTCCCGCGCACCTACCCGCAGGCGGAGGCACTGGACCGGATGCTCGCGGCGAGCTGCGGCCCGCTGGACGCCGTCATCGACCTCGACGTGGACGTGGACGAGGTGCTGGCCCGCATCCGTCGTCGGGCCCACACCGAGGACCGTCTGGACGACGCCGAGGACACCGCACGGCGTCGCATGGCGGTCTTCGCCGCGGAGACCGCCCCGCTGCGCCGCTACTACCAGCAGGCCGGCCTGCTGCACACCATCGAGGGCGCGGGCGACCCCGACGAGGTGGCCGCCCGGATCGGACAGACCCTGGCCGCGATCGCCCATCCGCAGCTTCACCTGGGCAGCTGATCGCGCGATATCTTCGAGGCGGTGGGCGGCGAGACGGACGAGCACGAGCCGGTAGCGCGCCGTGGGGCGGGCCCGGTCGCTGATCCGGGCCGGTCCGGTGGCGGCCGGCCGCCGGTGACGCGTCGGTGGCGCACGGGCCGGGGTCGGCTCGCGTACCTGGCGCTGGTCCTGGTGGTGATGCTGGGCTCCGTGCCGCTCGTGATCATCCTGACCGCCAGCCGTACGGTGCTCAACCCGGCGTTCTACTCCCAGTCGCTGAACCGGGCGGATGCCTACGACCGGCTCTACACCGAGGTGCTGCCCGACCCGGCGGTGGGCGCCCTGCTTGCCGGTCTTCCGATCGACAGCTCACTGATCACCGCGAACCTGCGCACGGTGCTGCCGCCGGCCACCGTCGAGGCGATGACCGACGAGCAGATCACCCGGGTCGTCGATTACCTGCGCGGCAACGCGGACGACATCGAACTCGCCGTCGACCTGGCCCCGATCTTCGACAACGTCTCGGGTCTGGCCAACCGGTACATCGCCGGTGAGCTCGGCTCCGGCACCACCTACCGGGTCACGTCCGTGGCCGCCTTCACTCAGGACGTGCTCGCCGCGATCAACGACGTCGCCGCCGGACGCCCCCCGACCTCGCTGCCCGCGATCGAGCTGACCGCTCAGGACACCGACCGGGTCCTGCCGCTCGTGCTCGACCGGGTCGACCGCGACACCCGCATCCGCCTCGAACCGCAGCTGCGGGCACTGCTGCGCGCCGGCGACGTCGCCGGCGCGCTCGCCCTGCTCGGCCCGCAGCTGTTCCAGGGGGACGAGCAGGCCACCGCGCGGCTGCGCCAGGCGCTGCACGGGTCGACTCTCGACCTCGGCGTGCGCCTGTCGGACCTGCGCGACCAGCCGGCGATCACCGCGATCGACCGGCTGCACGACCTCACCCATCTGCTGGTGTGGCTGTCGGTCGGCCTGGTGCTGCTGGTGGTCGCGGCCCTGGTCGGCATCGTCGTGCTCGCCGGGCGTCAGGGCGTCTCCCGGGCGCGCGCCGGCGCCGGAGCGGTGGTCGCCGCCGGGGTGGGTCTGCTCGGGGCCGGCGTCGCACTGCGTCTCGCGCTGCCCAATCCGCTGCGACCGCTCGCCGGGCCACACTCGCCGCTGCCCGCGGGGGCCAGCGCCGTCCTCGTCGACTTCTCCCGGCAGGCCTACCGGACCGTGGAGAGCGACTACCTGCGGGTCGTCGGCTGGACGCTGGTGGCGGGCCTGGTCGTCGGCGGTCTGTCGCTGCTGGTGTCGCTGTCGGCCCGCTGGAGCGCGACCGGGCGACGTCGGCGCCTTGCCACCGCACTGGCCCTCGCCGTGCCGGTGATGGTGAGCGTGACCTGGACGGCCTTCCCGGGCGCCGCGGCGGAGTCCCGCCGGCTGTGCGAGTCCAGCCCGTCGCTGTGTGACCGGCGCTACGATCAGGTCACCTACCTGGCCACCCACAACGCGATGGCCAACAGTGAGGACCGCTTCCTCGGCCCGTCCCAGGACCCGACCCTGGTTCACCAGCTGGATCTCGGGGTGCGCACCCTGCTGGTGGACGTGCACCACTGGACGCCCGCCGAGCAGGTCGCCACCTACCTGGCGACCCTGCCACCGACGACCCGGGCTGCCCTGGAACCGCTGACCCGCGGGGCGGTCTCGCAGCGGCCCGGTGTGTGGCTGTGCCACGACGTGTGTCAGCTCGGCGCGCTGGACTTCGCCGCGGCGCTGGGCCAGGTCCGCGGCTGGATGACCCGTAACCCGACCGAGGTGGTCACGCTGATCATCCAGGACGACGAGGTACCGGCCAGCGAGATCGCGGGGGCGGTGGCCACGGCCGGGCTCACCGCGATGGTCGCCACGCCACCGGAGGATCCGCACGGTCGCTGGCCCACGCTGGGCACGATGGTCGACTCCGGTCGTCGACTCGTCGTGTTCACCGAGCAACAGGACCTGCCCGGCACGTTCCTGCGCGGCTTCTACCGGTACGCGACCGACACTCCGTTCGATGCGAAGCAGCCCGCCGACCTGGTCGGCTGCCCGCGCAATCGCGGTACCGCCGGGGCGGATCTGCTGCTGATGAACAACTGGATCACTGCGGCGGCGCCGAGCCGGCACGCGGCGCTGACCGCCAACGCCGCGGACGCACTGTGGAAACGGGCCCAGCGCTGCCGCACCGAGCAGGACCGGGCCCCGACCTACATTGCCGTCGATTTCTCGACGATCGGGTCGGCCCAGGCCGCCGTCGATCGCCTCAACGGCCTGTCCACCCATGCCGGGTTCGGCACCGGCCGGTGAACCGGCCACACCGCGACCGGCCCGGGGTGGTCGGACCTCGGTGGGATCGTGGCCGGCCGATCGTGCGTTCACCCTGCTGAAGCCGTCTGTCGCCGGTCCGATGCCGACGACCCAGCCTTTCGGACGCCCGCTGTCCGGAAATACTCGTGCAAGGGAGCCGAGGTGCCCATCTGGAACCAGCTTCGCCAGTCGGCCCAAACGATGCAGGGCCAGCTGACCGCGAAGAAGAACGACCTGAAAAGCGGCGCCTTCCGGGACGCGAGCATGGCGATCTGCGCGTTGGTCGCCGCAGCCGACGGCACCATCGATCCGGCCGAGCGTCAGCGCGTCGCGTCCCTGATCATCTCCAACGACGTGCTGAACAACTTCCCGGCGGACGACCTGCAACGCCGGTTCAACGACTACGTCACCAAGCTGCAGGCCGACTTCGAGTTCGGCAAGGTGTCGGTACTGCAGGACATCGGCAAAACCAAGAAGAAGCCGGCCGAGGCCCGGGCGGTCATCCAGATCGGCATCGTCATCGGCGGTGCGGACGGCTCGTTCGACAAGAGTGAGCAGGCCGTCGTGCGGGAGGCCTGCTTCGCCGTCGGCATCAACCCCGAGGAGTTCGACCTGTAACCGGGCCAGCTCGACGACGATCGTTCGGCGCGTCCGCGGGTCGCAGCCCGCGGACCGCCCCACTCCTGTCCGCCTGCCCCGCGTCCTTGTCCCCATCCCGTCCCCGACGGATCTCGCCGCGTTCCGCGGAGCCTCGCCCGTGCCGACCGCGTCACATCGGCTTTCCTGCCGCATTCTCCGGTTGGATGCTCGGCCAGAGCCAGAGCCAGAGCCAGAGCCAGAGCCAGAGCCAGAGCCAGAGCCAGAGCCAGAGCCAGAGCGCGGACGGGTCGGCAGGGAGGCAGATCAGGTGGGACCAGGTGAGGCCCTGCTCACCGCGGGGGCGGGGCTGCTCGCGGGCGCCGTCAACGCCATCGCCGGCGGTGGCACCCTCATCGCCTTTCCGGCGCTGCTGGCCACCGGGCTGCCTGCGCTGACAGCCAACATCACCTGCTCGGTCGGTCTGCTCACCGGCTATGCCGGCGGAGCGCTCGGCTACCGGCGCGAACTCGCCGACCAGATCGACCGGCTGCGCGCCCTGGGCCCACCGGCGCTGCTCGGCGGCGTCATCGGGGCGGTAGTCCTGCTGGCCACTCCGTCCGCCAGCTTTCGGGCCGTGGTCCCCTACCTGGTACTGGCCTCCTGCCTGTTGCTGGCGGCGCAGACCCGGCTGGCTGCGAGCGTGGCCCGCCGCCGGGCCGGGGCGACCGCGACCACCGGCTCTCCGCCGGCCGCCAGCCCCCCGCCCGTCTCCGGCGGCGCTCCGGTCGGTGGTGCTGCGCCCGTACATGTCAGTGCAACGTCTGGACCTGTGCACATGAGTACGGGTGCGCCGCCGACGGTGACCTGGCCGACCCGGTGCGGAGTGCTGGTTGCGGGGGTGTACGGCTCGTATTTCGGGGCCGGACTCGGCGTCCTGCTGCTCGGAGTGCTGGGCATACTACTAAGCGACGACCTCCAGCGCACCAATGCCCTCAAGACGCTGCTCGCTTTCGGCGTGAACACCGTCGGCGTCGTCGTGTTCCTGATCACAGCCCAGGTGGCCTGGGGCTACGCCGGCATTCTTGTAGTCGCCTCGCTACTCGGCGGGTTGCTGGGTGCGCGTATCGCTCGTCGGATGCACCCTGCGCTGTTGCGTGTCGCGGTCATCACGCTCGGCATTGTCGTTGCGATCGTTCTTCTCGTCCGTGGCTGAGTGCCGCTGTCAACCCTCACGTCGCTGTCAGGATGACGTGGCGGCACCACCCGGCCGAGGGCTATTCGGTGACTACGCATAATCTGTACACGCAGTGTTCTTGGGGAACGCTGACGTAACGGTAGTCCTGTGGGGGCGGCGCAACATTATCGCGTCGTCGTGCGTCTGTCAGCAGGGTGCTGCCCGGTGTGGGCCCATGGGCGGATATCGGTTCTGTCGCGTCAGGGCTGACGCGGTATTGCGGCGCGGCAATGTGGATCGGCCATGGTGGTCGTACCCGCGTGGCCGTTCCGCCGGGAGGGGTTTCGTGGTCCACGAGGAGCCGGACAGCGGCGATCGATCGGCCCTGGATGCTTTGAACTCCGAGGTCGTTGTGGGTGTGGGGGAGGCCCGGGACAATCTTGGCGCCGGGGAGGCCCGGGGCGGCCCGGGCGACCGTGTCGCCGGGGATGCAGATCCCGGCCTGGACGGCCTGGGCGACCGGGACGACCTGGACGTCGGGGGCGATCGGCGCGAGCGCGCCGCCAGGGACACCGGGGCCGGCGTTGGCCGCCGCCGGGGTGCCGCGAGGACGGGGGGCGGCTGGAGCGATCGGCTTCTCACGCTGTGTGTGATTGCTGGTCTGGTTGCGCTGTTCACCGTGCCGCGGACCTGGGCTCGCGCAACGCTGTCGGACCGGGGCGCGCACCTGCTGGTCGCCACCCGGTCCGGTTGGGAGCTGGCGCCCACCGGCGCCCTGGTGGGCACCGCCGCGGTGCTCTCGATCGTGCTCTGCCTGCTGGTGGGCTGGACTGGTCGACGCAGGCTGATCGTCGGGCCGCTGGCCTGCGGGCTGGCGATCGTTGCGCTGGCACTTGGCCGGTTGAACGCTGCCGACCCGCTCGAGCACACGATCGGCCGGCTACGGATCGGCACCTTCCAGACGGACGAACCGGTCACGGCAAGTGGTCCCGCATTGTGGTTGTGGGTCGCGGTGGTCTGCGGCGTCGTCATGGTCGGGGCTGCGGCTGGCTGCCTGGCGCTCGGGCGGTCGCGACCGCGGCCGGGTCCCGCCGGACGCCCCGTGGTCGACGGCCGGTCGGGTAGGAGCCATCGTGGCCTATGACTACGCGTCGTTCTCGACGCTGGCCGGACCGCTGCAGGAGCCGCCGACCCGCGGCCAGTACCACGTCGCCTACCGCAAGATCATGGTCGGTCGGCACCTCTACCAGGTGCTGCCGCAGCTGATCGCCACGGTCGGCCTGTCGTCGCTGTTCTTCGTGTGGCTGATCCAGCCCGAGCACTACCCGCAGGGCCGTTATCTGCCGACGGCGGTCCAGGTCGGCAACGCAGTGATGTTCTGGCTGATCGTAGTCACTGAGGGTATTCGACTGATCAACTCGATCACGTTGTGCTGGTCGGCGTTCATCATGCGCAACCCGGTTCCCGTGCGACCGCCGACTGGTCTGCGGGTTGCCTTCACGACGACGATCGTGCCTTCCAAGGAACCCCTCGACGTCGTCCGGGACACCCTGATCGCGGCCCTGAACATTCGGCACGACTCGATCATCGACGTCTGGCTGTTGGATGAGGGCAATGACCCGGCGGTCCGCGCGATGTGCGCGGAGATCGGTATCAACCACTTCTCCCGCAAAGACGTGGAGCGTTACAACACCAGCCGCGGCCGGTTCCGCGCGAAGACAAAGCACGGAAATCACAACTCGTGGTTGGACGCCCACGGCGACGGCTATGACGTGGTGCTCTCGGTGGACCCGGATCACATTCCCCTGCCGAACTTCGCCGAACGCATGCTCGGCTACTTCCGCGATCCCAACGTCGCGTTCGTGGTCGGCCCGCAGGTGTACGGAAACTTCCGGCACTACCTCACCCGGGGCGCCGAGGCGCAGAACTACATGTTCCACTCGGTCGTCCAGCGGGCGGCCAACCGGTTCGCCTGCGGAATGTTCGTCGGTACGAACCACGCCTACCGGGTCGAGACCTGGCGGCAGATCGGCGGCTTCCAGGACTCGATCACCGAGGATCTCGCGACTTCCTTCGCCGTCCACGGTGCCCGCAACCCGGTGACGAAGCACCGCTGGACCTCGGTGTACACGCCGGACGTCGTCGCCGTCGGAGAGGGGCCGGCCACCTGGACCGACTTCTTCAGTCAGCAGCTGCGGTGGGCCCGGGGGGCCAACGAGGTCCTGGTCACCGAGGCTGCCGGTCGGATGCGCAAGCTGTCCTGGGGGCCGCGGCTGCACTACGCGACGCTGATGCTGCACTACCCGACGGTCGCGCTGACCTGGATTCTCGGCATGATGCTCACGACGACCTACATGGCGCTCGGCTCCACCGGCGTCGTCGTGCACGTCTCGGCCTGGTTCGCGCTCTACGTCGACGTGTTCGCCTCACGGCTGCTGCTGTACTTCTGGCTGCGTCGGTTCAACACCAGCCCGCACGAGGAACCCGGTTCCGCAGGAATGTCCGGCATCTTCGTGTCCGTGCTGTGCACGCCGTTCTATTCGACGGCGTTCGTCGGCGCGGTGTTCCGGCGCAAGCTGGGTTTCGTCGTCACTCCCAAGGGCGATCAGGCCAGCCCGGACCGTCTGTTGACCTTCCGCAAGCATCTCTTCTGGGCGGTCTGGTCGGCCGGGTCGATCGCGGCCGCGGCGGCGCTCGGGCATCTGTATCCGGCGAACATGGTGTGGGTGTCGCTGTCGCTGGTGACCTGCCTGCTGCCGATTGGTCTGTGGCGGTTGGAACCCATCCTCGCGCCGCGCCGGGCCAAGGCTCCCAATCCGCTGCCGGCCGCGCACGTGCCGGCACCGCGGCGGGCAGCGGAGGCTGCGTGGCCAGCCCTCCCGCAGGCGGGACCCCATGCCGAACGCGAGCTCGGCACGGCTGGTACGCCCGCGTCGCGCCGGTCCGGCGGTGCAGGGGCGGACGATCCGGTGACCGAGGAGGTGCCGGCCGTGGTGGCCGCCACGTTCGCGGATCCGGTCACCGAGGAGGTGCAGCTCCTGGATGGTCCCGACGGCCTTACCGGCGACACGGTCACCATCGTCGGTGCCCGCCCACCGAGCACGCCGCCCCGTGCAGGCGGGCGTGGCGGCACCACGGACAAGGGCGGCAAGGGCCGGGAGAACAACCGGGAGGACGACCGGGAGGACGACCGGGACCGGGACAGCCGTAGGGGCAAGGACCGGGAACTGGCCGGCGCCACCGCGCAGGCCGGCTCCACGGACGGCGCCGGCCCGGGGCAGGCGACCGGCTCGGCCAGGGGTGCCGACGCCCAGGGCGCGCTCGGGATCGACGGCCCGACCATGCTTCTGTCGGCCGCCGGCGTGGCTGCTGCCCTCGCCCGTGCGACGACCACCGGACCCGCCGCCGGCGGCGGGTCCGGTCACTCGGACGGTCACTCGGACGGCGAGCGTGATGACACGGTCGTCACCCGGACGCTGCCTGGCCCGAACGACCAGCCGTCCCGGGCGCCCGTGGCCGCGGAGGAGGCGCCTGCCGCCGGCGGGGACGACCCGGACCATCGCTCCCACCCGGCCACGCCGCCGGTCTACACCGAACACGAGACGGTGATCACCGGCCGCCGCGAGGTGCTCGCCGGAGTGGGTGCCACCGCCGGTGACCGGCCTGTCTACGTCGAGGACGTGACGATGCGACTGACCCCACGCCGACGTCGGGTGTCCCTCGACGGCCTGCTCGAGGAGATTGGCTGATGCCCGACCGCCCGCGTCGCCCCGCGGGGCGCCCGGAACCCGACGAGCCGACCGTCACCGACCTGCCGACCATCGGCGGCGCCGCGCCGGCGTCGGCTCGGGATGATCGTCCGGCCGCCCCGCGACGCTCCGAGTCGGGCCACCGGTCCGACTCGGAGCGCCCTTCGGAGCGGACCCGCCGTTCGGAGTCGGGCCGCCGATCCGAGCCAGGTCGTCGGCCGGCGCCGGTGGGAGGCCGGCCCAGCCTGGACGACCCGCGGATGGCACCGGTGGTGGCAACGCCGACGAGGTCCCGACGCCGCCGCCGGATCCTGCAGGCCGGGATCATCGTGCTGGTGGTGCTGGCCGGAAACTTCCCCTACGTCAACTCGTGGGCGTCCGACCAGTACAACGACTGGCGTTCCCACCAGCCGGGCTACATGCGTGACAACGGTCGCTGGGACATCGTCGCCGACAGCGGTTCGCGGTCGATCCACGCCGCGATGCTGCGCACCGGCAAGGTTCTGCTGATGTCGGGCTCCGGCAACGACAAGAAGAACTTCGACGCCAAGCGGTTCGAGACCGTCCTGTGGGATCCGGTCGCGAACACCTTCCAGAAGATCGCCACCCCATGGGACGTCTTCTGCGCCGGGCACGCGTTCCTGCCCAACGGCGACCTGCTGATCGCCGGCGGCACCAAGGCCTACGAGGTGCTCGCCGCGGACGCGCCGGACGGCAAGAAGAAGGAGTACCAGGGCCTCAAGGACTCCTACCTGTTCGACCCGATCAGCGAGCGTTACGTCAAGACCGGCTTCCTGCAGCACGCCCGGTGGTACCCGACGCTGGTCACGCTGGCCAACGGCGCGGTCGTCGCCGTCTCGGGACTCAACGAGAAGGGCGACATCGACCCGGGCAACACCGAGTCCTACGACGCCGGCAGTGCCAGCTGGCTCGAGCATCCCGAGCTGCGCAAGGAGTTCCCGACCTACCCGTCGCTGCTGCTGACCGCGGATGGCCGGCTGTTCTTCTCCGGCGCGAACGCCGGCTACGGCCCAGCATCGTTGGAGGCCCGTCAGTCCGGGCTGTGGAACCTCACCAACAACAACTTCCAGGCCGTTCCCGGGCTGCCGCTGCCCGAGGTCAACGAGACCGCCGGCACGGTCCTGCTTGCCCCGGCCCAGGACCAGAAGATCATGTTCATCGGCGGTGGTGGCGTCGGCGACACCCAGGTGGCCACCGACCGGACCGCCATCGTGGACCTGACCTCGCCGCAGCCCGCCTGGGTGCGCGGCCCCGACCTCAGCTCACCCAAGCGCTATCCCGGCGCGGTCGTGCTGCCCGACGACACAGTGCTGGTCTCGGGCGGGTCGCGACGCTACCGGGCCAAGGACATGCTGAGCGCGGAGCTCTACAACCCGACGAGCAACACCTTCCGCCAGGTGGCCGCCCCGCACGTCGGCCGGGACTACCACTCCGAGTACCTCCTGCTGCCCGACGGTCGGGTGGCGGTGTTCGGCTCGAACCCGCTCACCGACGACAACACCTTTGAGACCAGAGTCGAGGTCTACTCGCCGCCGTACCTCTACGCCGGGACGCGGCCGGTCATCCGTACCGCGCCGAACGCCCTCGCGCGGGGTACCTCAATCTCGCTGTCCGTGTCACAGAAAGTCGGAAAAGTCCGTTTGATCCGGCCGGGAGCCTACACTCACGTGACGGATACCGAGCAACGTTCGGTGGCCCTTCCGATCACCTCCCAGGTGGACGGTACGGTCACGGTGAGCGTGCCGGACAACGCGAACGTCCTGCCGGGCGACTGGTACATGCTCTTTGTCGACAACGGAGCGAACGTTCCGTCGGTCGCAACCTGGGTGCACGTGGCTCAGTAGCGTCGCCGGCCCGCCGGCCCCGGGGGCTGTGGGGTGGCCTGTCCGGCGCTGCCCGTCATGCGAGTAACCGCAGAGAGGACGCCGTCGTGCCGACATCCAGGTTGCTGCCCGTGGCCGCCGAGCGTGCCGGCCGGATCGGCATCGTCCTGGCCCTTGTCGCCGTGTTGGCTGCCTGCGATCTCGGTGGTGGAAAGGACCACAGCGGCGACCCGGGTCGCTCCGGCAGCGCGTCCGCCGCCGCGGCGGTACCCGCCCCGGACCCCACCCGGTGCCCGCAGGGCGGAGCCGACACCGTCAACGAGCCGACCGTGGCTACTCCGGACGGGGACGGCGCGTCCTCCCGGGCGCCGCAGGAGCCGTTCCTGGTCGACCCGAGCAGCCAGGCAGCGCAGCGCGCCGGGTCCCACCCCGGCGAGGCGAGCACGATCGCACCGCTGGTCCAGACGTCGACCGCCTTCCCGGTCGGCGACTGGATCGGCGACGTCATCGGGGAGGTACACGCCCGGGCCGCCGCCGCGCAGGCCGCCGGCGCCACCGCCGTGTTCATGGTGTACGCCATCCCCTACCGGGATGTGGGCCAGTACTCCGCGGGCGGCCTGCCCAACGCCGCGGAGTACCGCCAGTTCACCGCGAAGGTCGCGGCCGGCATCGGCGGCGCACGGGCCGTCATCGTGCTCGAACCCGACGCGCTCGGCCAGATCAACGAACTCGACGCCGGCAAGGCAGCGGAACGCTACGCCCTGCTGCGTGACGCGGTCGACGCCTATGGCGCCCTGCCGGCGACCAGCGTCTACCTCGACGGCGCGAACTGCGGCTGGACCGACCCCGTGGAGATGGCCCACCGCCTGGCGCAGGCCGGCGTGGCGCACGCCCGCGGATTCGCGGTGAACGTGTCGAACTACTACGCCACCGCGGATGAGGCGGCCCGCGGCGAGGTTCTTTCCCGTCTGCTCGGCGGCGCTCACTACGTTATCGACACGTCCCGCAACGGTCGGGGCCCGGCAACCGGCATCTCGGACCCGTGGTGCAACCCGCCTGGTCGTGGGCTCGGTACCAAGCCCACCACCAGCACCGGTTTTCCGCATGCCGATGCCTTTCTGTGGATCAAAACTCCCGGGGCCAGCGACGGGGAATGTAACCGCGGTAATCCGAAGGCGGGGGAGTGGTGGCCGCAGGCCGCCGCGGAGCTCGTCCAGAACGCCGTCGGCTGAATCGCGACCTTCGGCTGCGGCGTCCCCTCTGCAGGAAACGGTGGACCGGGGCGACCTCCGACGGCCTCCAATGGCTTCGGAAAGAATCCCTGAAAAGCCCGAAAAATTCTTTGCGGCTGGCCGGTGGGCCCACCGCGCAGCTGTTGTTTCCGTCCCTGGGACCAGACTTCTGGACGCCGCGCGGCGGGTGTACGGCTGCCCGGGTGAGCCCGAGAACGTCCCGATCTCCACCGCGGCAGCGGCCGGCGGGCATCCCTGCGTTCCGGTTCCGGCGCCTGCCTGGGCCCCGGTACCCGTCTCCATCTCTGCTCCGATGGTCCGAAACGGGCGGCCAGACCTCCGTCACTCCTGACGCAGCGTAGTATTGATGTTTCTTTTAGCGATCAAATAGGGTGACCGCGGTCGTCTTGCAGGTTGGGTGGCGGGCGGTGGCGTACCGGCATCCGCGGGAATCCATCCTTATGTGCGACGCATCTGCGGATGCAGCGTCCGTAACTGACCGCATATGCGGATATCTCGAACTTCTGTTGGTAACCTGTCTGACACAAAGCGGCTCGACTTGATCGTTCTGGCCGAGAGGCCCACTCGGCTTCGGGGTCGCCCTCGGATCCGTGGCCACCCGGGTGCCGAGTGGAAGTTTTGCCCGAATTATTCGCATCCCAATGCACGCCTTCATGGCATCCGGAGACCGTCAGTGAATGGCGGCGTGGGTCGGGGTGGCGGCTCCCGCCCCTACACCCACGGCCTTCCGTCCTGCGCCTGGCCGATGTCGTCGAAACAGGGCGTTCACCGTTTCGTCATCTTTCTTCGAGTGCGAAGAATCCGCCTTGACGCCCTGATTCGGCCGCTGCTAATTTTCGCCGACCAATCGGTTCGACGTGAGCGATGGGAATCGCTCGGTTCAGGGGGGACGACCAGTGCGTTCGATACGCCGTCCGCGGCGCATTGCAGTTGCGATAGGTCTCACGGGCATGATCGCCCTGGCTGGCTGTTCCAGCTCGGGTGACGACAGCACCTCGGCCAGCCCATCGGCCAGCCCCACGCCGGCCAACCACGTGGTCACGGACCTTTCCGGTGCGCAGGTGACAGTGCCGACAACCATCAACAAAATTGCCGAGCAGTTCCCGGCGCATACCGTGACCGACGTGATGCTTGGGGTCGGCGACAAGCTGGTTGCGATTCCGCAGAACGTCAGCACCATTCCTTTCATGCAGACCGTGCAGCCGGGTATCGCCAAGGTTCCGCAGCTGTTCCGCAACGGTGGCATGGTGAACATGGAGCAGCTGCTCCAGCGCAAGCCCGATGTGGTGTCCCTGATCAGCGGCGGCGACACGGCGACCCCCTTCAAGAACGCCGGGGTCCCGGCCGTCAGCATGTTCTTCACCAAGCTGGACGACATCACGAAGTCGATGACGGTCGCCGGTGCGACCTACGGTGGCCCAGCCGTAGCGAAGGCGAAGGCCTACAACGCGTACTACGAAAAGGTCTCCGCCGCCCTGTCCTCGAAGCTTTCGGGCGCAACGGCGAAGCCGAAGGTGCTCTTCATCGAGGCCTACACCGGCGGCAGCGACATCACGGTCCAGGGCGGTGCCTCCCTGATCGACCAGTGGATCGAGAAGGCCGGCGGCACGGACGCGGCCAAGGACATCAAGGGCAACCGGGTCAAGGTCACCATGGAGCAGGTGCTCCAGTGGAACCCGGACTACCTGATCGTCGCCACCCCCGGCGGTGATCAGGGCCTGGCCGCCAACACCGGCACCTCGGTCGTGGACGCGCTGTCGAAGCTGTCGGGCTGGAACGACCTGAACGCGGTCAAGAACAACAAGCTGTACATCCACCCGCGTGGCCTCTACCCGTGGGGTCAGTACACCCCGGAGCAGGCGGTCAACCTGCAGTGGGTGGCCAAGGTCCTCAACCCGCCGCTGTTTTCCGACGTCGACCTTCGCTCGGTCACCAGCAGCTTCTATCAGACCTACTTCGGCCACAGGCCCACTGCCGACGAGCTGACCCAGATCCTGCAGACCGCTGCGCCTGACGGCATCGCCACCCCGGCGAACGCCGTCAAATAGCTGCCGACCGCCATCCGGTCCGGATCCGTCCAGACAGGTCGGCGTGGCCTGTGTTCGGGCCGGCGGGCCGGCGGGCCGGCCAGACAGGTCGTGGGCCGGGTCGGATGGCGTATGCGGGGTAGCTCGATGGTGAATCCCGACACTCACGCAACATGATGCAGCCTGGTTTGCTGTTGGCTCAACTTCACGGCGCTGCAGGACTTCCTTCGGCCAACGATGTCACTCTCGGCTCTCAAGGATGGGTCGGGCGGGGTGTCCGAGCGACGCCGTCAACCTCCGTAGATGCGGCGCTCGGTACCCTTTTGTCTGTTCCTGGGTCGGCCGCCGCCCCGGGTGCCGCCCCGGATCGGTCGGCTGGCCGCTGGCCATCGTCCGCGGCACTGTCGTTCAGGGTCGTTGCGTGGCACGCCCGTGTCCGCGGTAGCCGGAGGTCGTGTGTCGAACACCCCGATCCGCCGTCACCGTCGTGCCAGCGTGCAGGTCGTCGTCCGTGGGCAACGGCAGTTCCGGGTGGGTCTGTGCGTCAGCGCCGTGCTGCTGATGGTGGTCGGTTTCGCGCTGCAGCAGAGCATGGGTACTCCGGCCCGTTCCGCGGAGGGGACGAGCACGGTCGCCGCACAGCCCGACGTCCTCGATCGTCGCCCCACCGCGTCCGGCGTGCCACCGTCCGCCGCTGCGTCTGACGCCGCCGGGGCGGCCGGTGCTGATCGGAAGGCGGGTGTGGCCCGTCCCACGGTGACGGGCACGAACGGTCTCGCCGCGGCCGGGCGGTTGTCCGCGGGGCAGGGGGGTGCGACGTCCGGGTCCGCAGGGTCCGG
>NZ_JAMQQG010000148.1 GCF_023716925.1 Frankia sp. R82 | reverse complement strand
CCCCCGGCACCGTCCACCGGGTGCCCGCGGCACGGCTCCTCGACGCCGGCGGCCCCTGCGCCACCGGCCCGACGCGGCTGCCACAGCCGCACGCGGTGCGCTGGGACCAGGCGCTGGTGTTCGCCCGCTGGCTGCTGGGCGCCGACTACCCGACGGACATCGTCGTCTACCTGATCGAGGCCGGATGCCTCGATCCCGGTGCCGACCTCACCCCAGCCGTGCGCCGATCGATGGAGCGAGTACAGAGCATGATCCTGAACGACCTGGCGAAGCTACCCGACCCGGCCGCCGGTGACCACCATGACTGAGCCGACAGAACCCACCGAGCCGACAGAACCCACCGAGTCAACAGGACCCACCGAATCGGCAGGACCCACCGAATCGGCAGAGCCCACGCGGCCGGCGGGGCTGGCCCGGCCCCAACCGGTCGGGGTGTTCCCGCTGCCCGCCGGCTACCTGCTCGTTCCCGGCGACGACGACGCATCGGCGGCGGTGCGCCGCGATCTGGCCGCCGGCCGACTCCCGTCGGTGTGGCCGCCACGGCTGCGGGCGCTGGAGCTCGCCCATCGGGGCGAGGTCGCCGCCGCCGCGGACCTGCTGGTCGGCGACGACCCGGTCGAGCGGTACAACCGGTTCGTCCTGCGTCCCGCGGGACCGCCCGTGGAGGATCCGGCTGACCTGCGCGCGGCGCTCGGACCCGAGGTGGGCGTCCTGGTCGACGCGGTGCGCTTCGCCACCGGCGCGCTGGCCGAGCCGCCGGAGCTCACCGGCGAGACCGACGAGATCGCGGCGCTCGTGCACGCCACCCTCGCCGCCGCGGCGATGGCCGGGGGCGCCCCGGAGCAGGCCGTGAGCCATCTTGGCCGGGCCCGGGAGGCGGCTGCACCGGTCGTCCCGGGCCTGGCGGCGCAGCTGCAGTCCGCCGCCGCCGACCTGCGCCACGGCCTCGAGGGACCGACCGACGCGGTGCTCGCCGACCTCACCGCGGCCGGCGACGCCCTGGCCGCCACCGACCTCGTCCTCGCCCAGGCCGAGCTGCGCCTGTCCCTTGGCTCCGCCTACCAGGAACGGGCCAGGGAAGACCCGGAGAGCCTGCGCCCGGCGATCGAGCAGTACCTGGCGGTGCTGCGGCTGGTCACCCTCGACTCGGCCCCGGAACTGTTCGCCGCGGCCCAGGTCAACCTGGCCACCGCCTACCTGGCGATCCCGATGACCCAGGCGTCCGACCAGCTGCGGATCGGCGTCGCCATCGGGGGCCTGCGCACGGCGCTGACCGTCTACACCCCGCAGACACATCCACAGCGGTGGGCCAGCGCCCAGCTCAACCTCGCCAACGCCCTGGTGTACGCGCCGTCGGCGCACCGCCGGGAGAACCTGGTCGAGGCCGCCGGGCGGTTCTCCCAGGTGGTGGCCGCCCGGGATCCGCAGACCGACCCGATCGGGTACGCCCGGGCACTCGCCGGCCAGGGCAACGCCCTCGCGCATCTCGGCGCCGTCCAGCCCGCGGTGAAGGCCCTCACCGACGCCGAGGCCGCCTTCACCCAGGCCGGATCCGCCGACGAGGCCCGGGTCGTGCGCGCCCTGCTCGACGAGCTCGCCCAGTGGGCTGCCGAGGCCCGCTCCACGTGAGGGTCACGGCGTCCGGC
>NZ_JAMQQG010000147.1 GCF_023716925.1 Frankia sp. R82 | reverse complement strand
CGACCTCTACACCACCCACCCCGTCTACACCGCCGCCCTCGACGAGGTCGCCACCGCCCTCGACCCCCACCTCGACCGGGGGCTGTTGTCCGTCCTGCACGCCGACCCGTACGGCCCGGATGGGGACCTCGTCCACCAGACCCAGTGGACCCAGCCCACCCTGTTCGCCCTGCAGATCGCGCTGCACCGCACCCTCGCCTTCCACGGCATCACCCCCGACTACCTCATCGGCCACTCCCTCGGGGAGATCACCGCCGCCCACCTCGCCGGTGTGCTGTCCCTGCCCGACGCCGCCCGGCTCGTCGCCACCCGCGCCCGCCTGCTCGGCTCGCTGCCAAGCGGCGGCGGCATGCTGACCGTCCACGCCGACGAGGCCACCACCCGCGCCCTGCTCGACGAGCATCCCTACCTGGACGGCATCGGCGAGGTCGACATCGCCGCCCTCAACAGCCCCACCAACACCGTCCTCGCCGGACCCACCACCACCCTGGATGCCCTCGCGGACCTCGCCACCGCCGCCCGGCTCAAAACCCGCCAGCTCACCGTCAGCCACGCCTTCCACAGCCCGCTGACCGAACCCATCCTCGACGAGTTCCTGGCCACCGCGCGCTCGATCACCTACCGCACCCCCACCATCCCGATCATCTCCAACCTGACCGGCACCCTGGCCACCCCCGAACAGCTCACCTCACCGGGGTACTGGATCCGCCACGTCCGCCATACCGTCCGTTTCGCCGCCGGCGTCACCGCCCTCGCCGACCAGGGCGTCACCACCTACCTCGAGCTCGGCCCCGACACCACCCTCACCACCCTGACCACCCAGACCCTCGCCGCCCGCGACACCGCTGCCGGCACCGGCGCCGGCCGGCCAGCGACGATCATCGCGACGCTGCGCCGCAGCCACTCCCCCGCCACGACCCTCGCCGTCGCTCTCGCCACCCTGCACGCCCACGGTCACACGCCCACCGGTACCAGCCTCACGCCCGCCACCCATACCCTGCCGCGCACCCCGGACGACCCGACCGTCACCGACCTCCAGGGATCCGACCCGCACCCTCGGCACCTGGCCGCCACGCTGCCCACCTATCCCTTCCAGCGCCAGCGCTACTGGCTCGAGGACGCGACGCAGTCCCCGGAGGTCCCGACGGGTCCCGCCACCAGCCCGTCGGCGGCGGTCGGCGCCGAGTTCTGGGAGACCGTCACCCGCGCGGACGCCACGGAACTCGCCGGCACCCTCGGGATCTCCGACCCGACCGACCAGCAGGCGCTCGGGACGGTGCTGCCCGCGCTGGCATCCTGGTGGAACCGGCGGGTCAGCGAGACGACCGCGGACTCCTGGCGCTACCGGATCGGCTGGCAGCCGGTGCCCACCGATGCCGCCCGCCCCGCCCATGCCGCCCAGCCCGGTGGGTCCTGGCTGGTGGTGGTGCCCTCGGCGCACCGCGACCATCCCCGGGTCGACCTGGCCCGCCACGCGTTGGCGCACGACGACGTCGAGGTGCGAATCCTGGCCGTGGACCCGGCCGCCCAGGACCGCACCACCCTGGCCGACACGCTTCGCCGGCTGACCGACCCCACGGCCGGGTCCGCCGGGTCCGCCGGTGACGCGGTGCGCGGCGTGCTGTCGCTGCTCTCCCTCGACGACGCGGCGCACCCGCAGGCCGCCTCCACCCC
>NZ_JAMQQG010000146.1 GCF_023716925.1 Frankia sp. R82 | reverse complement strand
GGCGACCGCGGTCGCCGGGGCTGGCACACCGGGTGTGCCGAGGGCAGGGGTGGGCTGGGGGGGCGTCACGGTCACCATGACGGGGCTCCGTCCACGCGCAGCTCGACGGCGATGTCGGTCATCTCGTAGATCCGCAGGCCGGGCTTCCAGACGCTGGCGTCGGCGGTGACCCGCACCCGTCCCGGGCCGCGGCGCACCGCCTTGATGTGCGCCTCGAGACGGGTCTCGCCGTCGGTGGGCAGGAACTGGCCGCGGTACTTCCAGGCGAACGGCGCGCCGACCGGCAGGATGAACCCCGCCTCGCCCGGCCCGGCCAGCAGGTCGGCGGCGTGCGGCGAGGCGAGCAGCCATTCCTGCAGCGCCTGGATGACCGACTCGACGCCGAGCGAACCGGGGATGACCGGGTCAAGGGTGAAGTGGCGGGCGAAGAACCAGTCGTCCGGATCGATCGGGCGCACCGCGTGCAGGTAGCCCTCGCCGTAGCGACCGCCGCCGTCAACGACGTCGACGCTGTCGAGCAGGGCCAGATGGTCGCGGGCGACCAGGCGCGCGGCCGGGTCGGCGCGGCGGGCGGCGACGTCCAGGGTCCGGGTCGCCGGACGTGGTGACGTGGCGTCCAGCCAGGTCGGAACGAACGCGCCGGCGTCCAGGCCGGTCTGGTTGGCCAGCGCGGCGTCGCTGAAGTAGCCGAACAGCGTCTCGCCCTCGTAGAACGGCTCGCCGTCGGCGAACAGGGTGTAGCCGAAGTTCTGCAGCGACGAGCCGGGCATGTCGGTGGTGGACAGCAGCCGGGAGTGCTGGCGGATCGTCACGTCGCGCAGGTCGATCTCGCGCAGCACCGTCGCGGTGCCGCCGAGGTTGCGCAGGCTCACCACCGCGTCCGGATCGCCGAGGGTGGCGCCCAGGTAGTAGCCGACCATCAGCGCGGCCTGCAGCGACGTCTCCATGTAGACGCAGTTCGGCATGGACGCGTTGGCCGTGTCGGCGAAGTACCAGCTGTCGGCGGGCGCGTCGTACTCGGTGATGTGCCACGCCCCGCCGGCGAGCGTCGCCGGATCCCCGCGGGTGCCGTGCAGGTCGAGGACCCGGTCGACGAGCAGCAGACCGCCGGACGGCAGCCGGGTCGCCTTGCGTCCGGTGTAGCCGGCGAACTCGGGGCCGAGCGCGACGGCCTGGTCGCCGCGGCAGAAGTGCGCCATGTGGAACTCGGACAGCATCGCCCGGTCGCCGTACCGGTTGCGCCGGCCCAACCAGCTGGTCGGACGTCCGCCCCGGGCCGGCCCGACCGGCTGCCCGTCGCCCTCGCGCAGCCCGACGACCACATCGTCGACCCGGGCCAGCACGTCCCCGATCGTCGTGGTGGCGCCGTCGGAATGCAGGCGGCGCAGCTCGACGTCCGCCCGCAGCCACGGCCGCGGCACCAGGTCGAGATCTGCGATCTCGACGACCAGCACCACGTCCTCGGCCGCCGCGCCGCCGCCGATGGACCCGCCACCGGGCACACCGCCGACGAGCCGCGGTCCGCCGTCGTCGGCAGCCTGCCCGGACGCGGCGGCGTTGTCGACGAAGTGCGCATGCGGCAGGCACAGGTGCAGTCCGACGTACACCGCGAACAGCCGGGTCACCCTGGCCGCCGCGCTCAGCCTCACCCGGGCGCAGTACGTGGAGGTCGCCGAGCTGCTGGGGGCGTCCC
>NZ_JAMQQG010000145.1 GCF_023716925.1 Frankia sp. R82 | reverse complement strand
CCCAGATCTTTCGCGCCTGGACCGGGTGTGATCGTGGGCTGATGTCCCACTCTTGTTGATGTTGAGTTATGCCGTTTGGTCTGGGTGTGGCCGTGGCGGGGTGCCCCGGCTGTCGCGCGGGGTGGGCGCCCGGTCCACGTCCGGGGGGTGTTCCTTCTGGTTGGTGGGGTGGGAGGTCTGTGGCCGCGGGTTATCCGGGGGCGGGTAGTGCGCGCAGGGTGGTGATCGCGTGGAGGGCGAGTGGGGCCCAGGGGTGATGGGCGGGCAGGTGCAGGGTGGTGCGGCGGGCGTGGTGGGCGAGTCGGCCTGCCAGCGAGAACAGCCGGTGGCGTAGCCGTTTCGGTTCCCAGCGCCGGGCGGGCTGGTCGGCGAGGGCGAGCATCTGGGTCCAGGCGATCAGGTCGCAGGCGAGCGCGACGATGGCGCACCAGATCCTGTTCTGGTCGAGGTCGTGGAGCGGCAGGTTGCTCAGGCCGGTGTCTTTGGCGTTGCGGATGCGGTCTTCGCAGCGGGCCCGGCGGCGGTGGCGTAGTTCGAGGTCGGCGAGCTGCCCGCGGGTGGTGTTCGTCGCGAACGCGGTGATCCGGTTCCCGTCGACGTCGGTGATCCGCAGCTGTGCGCCGGGGTGCGGGCGTTCCTTGCGGGCGATGACCCGCAGGCCCGGGGGCCAGCCGCCCAGGTCCATCAGGCCGGTGAGTTCGGCGACGAACGCGCCGGGGCGGGGCTGCCGGTCGGCGTCGTAGGCCGGTGTCCACGCCGCCGCCGGGAGGCGGGCGATGAGGTCTGCGGCGTTGTCGGGGAGGGTGAACCCGACCGAATATGCCAGCCTGCGCCTGTGCGCCCAGGCCAGGAACGCGTGGGTGCCGCCGGCGGAGTCGGCGCGGATCAGGACCTTGCGGCAGCGGCGTAGCCGGGCCGGGAGCTGGGCCAGCGCCCGGGTGGCGACGGTGATGTGATCGGCGGCGGTGTTCGACCCGGCGTTACCCGCGCGCAGCAGCACCGCCGCGGGTTCACCGGAACCGGCTGGGCCGTGGTCGATGAACGCCCACAGCGGATGGAACCCGAACCCTTTCTTGAACGTCGCCCGGGCGTCCTCTTTCTCCGAATGGGCGGTGACCAGGGTGGCGTCGAGGTCCACGACCAGCGGAGCATCGGCTGACACCTGATGGTCGGGCGCGTGCGAACCAGCGTGGGACCACACGTGGGCGCGTGCGGCCGATCGTGCCCGGTCGATCGCGGCCAGCGTCTTGTCGGCGTCGCCAGCGAGCCGGTCGAGGGCCCGCGACACCGTCGGGTCCGAGGCCACCAGCCCGAACAGCTCCGGCTCGGCCCGGAGCAGCGCGATATCCGCCAAACAGTCGCCACCGAGCGCGAGGCTGACCGCCAGATCGAGGAGTACTTTCGCCGGGTCATGCGTTGCCGTCGGCGCGCGCCACGGCGCGAGCGCCTCGGACAACCCGGTAGCGAGCCCGGACACCCGGACCGTCTCGGTCAGCAGCAGCCCCCCGGCCGACGACACGACACCCCGCCCCGCGGTGTCGACGACGACAGACGGGTACACACCGGTAAGCTTCACCGCGAAGGTGCTCCTTGGTACGGGATCGATCAGGCCCTCGACAAGCCCGATCCTCCCTGTTCAGGAGCACTTTCCTCTTTGCGGCAACCCAACAGACGATCACCCCGGTGAAAGCCCGAGG
>NZ_JAMQQG010000144.1 GCF_023716925.1 Frankia sp. R82 | reverse complement strand
GCACGTGCGCGGCGGCATCCGCGACGGCGGCATCGTGGAGACCGAGTCCATCTCGGTGGACGACAAACCGCCGCGGTGGCCGCGGCCCCCCCCGCGGGGGCTGGTGATTCTAAACCCCCGCCTGGGGGGGCGGGGGGGGGTGCGGCTGGCGGCCGGGGCGGGCGCCGGCAACCCCTTCCCGGCCGCGGCCCTGCGCGCGGCGCTCGACGGGCTGGCACCGGCGGTCCCGGTCCACTGGACGGACCTCGCGACGCCCGGTGCCGCTCCCGTCGCGGGCACCGAGCTCGAACCTCTCGGCGACGGCCGAGTGCGCTTCGTCATGCTCGACGACGCCGGCGCGGTCGTCGCCGAGGCCACCGCCCGGCTGTCCGAGGCCGCGCGGCCGGACAGCCTGTTCCAGCTGGCGGACCGGCCTCTCGCGCTCGCCCCGGCGGCCGTCCTGGGCGACTGGGCCGTCCTCGGGGCTGACGAGCTCGGCCTGCTGGACGGTCTCGACGGGCCGCGCCGGTACAGCACGCTCGCGCAGATGCTGGACTCGCCGCTGGGCAGGCCGGACGTGCTCCTCCACCCGTTGACCTACCCGGATACCGGCGATCCGGCCGCCGACGCGCACACCCTGGCCCAGCGGGTTCTGCGGCTCGCCCAGCACTGGGTCCGGGACGAGGCGCTGGCCCCCGCCCGCCTCGTGTTCGCGACGGGCCGGGCGGACGACGACGTCGTGCTCGCCGCCGCACGGGGCCTGGTCCGCTCGGCGATCAGCGAGTACCCGGACCGGTTCGGCCTCGTGGCGCTCGACGGGGACCCCAGGTCGGCCCGGGCGCTGCCGGCCGCGCTCGCCGGTGCCGCCGAGCTGGCCCTGGTCGAGGGGGTCGCGACCGTCCCCGCCCTTGTCCGCGCGCCGGGCACGCCCGCGGACGCGCGCCGGCTGGCAGGCACCGCACTGATCACCGGCGGTACCGGCGGCCTCGGCGCGCTCGTCGCACGGCACCTGGTCACGGAGCACGACGTGGGCAGGCTGGTGCTGGTCAGCCGGCGGGGCCCGCGGGCTCCCGGGGCCACGGAGCTCGCCGATGAACTCCGTGCCCTCGGCGCCGACGTGACCATGGTGGCGTGCGACGTCGCCGACCGGTCCGCGCTGGCCGGGGTCCTCGCGGGCGTCGACCCCGCGCATCCGCTGACGGCGGTCATCCACACGGCGGGTGTGCTGGACGACGGTGTCCTGCCCACGATCACCGCCGAGCGGCTGGACCGGGTGCTCGCGCCGAAGGTCGACGCCGCCTGGCATCTGCATGAGCTGACCCGCGACCTCGACCTCGAGGCGTTCGTCCTCTACTCGTCGGTCTCCGGGCTGCTCGGGCCGCCGGCGCAGGCGAGCTACGCGGCGGGCAACTGCTTCCTCGACGCGCTCGCCCGGCTGCGCCGCGCAGCCGGGCTGCCTGCAGTGTCGCTGGCCTGGGGACTCTGGGAGCAGGACAGCGGAATGATCGGCACCCTGGACGCGCAGGAACGGGAGCGGGTCGCCCGGACCGGGATCGTCCCGCTGACCTCGGCCGAAGGCATGGCGCTGTTTGACCTCGCCCTCGACCAGGACCGGGCCCTGCTCGCGCCCGCGCGGTTCGACCTGGCGGCGCCACGCAGGCCGATGTCCCGCCACTGCTCGAACGCCGACCGCAACAGCCACTTCACCTGCCGCCGTGTCGCCC
>NZ_JAMQQG010000143.1 GCF_023716925.1 Frankia sp. R82 | reverse complement strand
GGCCCGAGGTCGCGGCGGCGAGGTCGGGGGCGGGCAGCGCGGCCCGGTCGAGCTTCAGCGGCAGCACCCAGGCCCGGGGCTGGGCCAGCGCGGCGTCGAACAGGTCCAGGCCCTCGGCGACCGGGATCGCGGCGACGCCGGAGCGGGCCATGCGTCGCAGGTCGAGGGCGGTCAGGTGGCCGGTGATCCCGCCCGCGCCCTCCCACAGGCCCCACGACAGCGTGGTCGCGGTCTGCCCTCTGGTCCGCCGATGGTGGACCATCGCGTCGAGGAAGGCGTTCGCCGCGGCGTAGTTGCCCTGGCCCGGGGCGCCGAAGACCGAGGCGGCCGAGGAGAACAGCACGAACGCCGACAGCTCGGTGTCTCTGGTCAGCTCGTGCAGGTTCCAGACCGCGTCGACCTTGGGACGCAGCACGGCACTCACCCGCTCGGCGGACAGCGAGCCGATCAGCCCGTCATCGCTCACCCCGGCGAGGTGGACGACCGATCGCAGCGGCCACTCGGCCGGGATGGCCGCCAGCAGCGCCGCCAGCTCGTCCCGGTCGGCGACGTCGCAGGCCGCGACGCTCGCCGTGGCACCGAGCTCGGCCAGCTCGGCCAGCAGCGCGTCGGCGCCCTCGGCCGTGGGCCCGCGCCGGCTGGTCAGCAGCAGTCGGCGGACCCCGTGGTGGCGCACCAGCCGCTTCGCCAGCGCGGCGCCAAGCCCGCCGGTGCCGCCCGTCAGCAGGACCGTGCCGGCGGGATCGAAACGGACGCCGTCCGCGTCGGCGGTCTCCAGGCGGACAAGTCGCGGGGCGAGGACCCGGCCGTCGCGCACTACCGCCTGCGGCTCCCCCGCGGCGGCGACGGCGGCCAGCAGGCGGCGCGCGCCCGGGGAACCATCCAGGTCGACGAGGGCGACGCGGCCGGGGTTCTCCGTCGCGACTGTGCGAAGCAGGCCTAGCGCCGCCGCGAGCGGCAGGTCGTTGGCCTCGCCCGCCGCCGTCGGGACGGCGTTCTCGGTGAGCACCACCAGTGTGCGCTCGTCGCCGGAGTCCAACCAGTCATGGGCCAGCGCCAGCGCGCGGGCGGTGGCCTCGTGGGTCGCCGTCACGACGTCCGGCGCGCTCGGCGACGGCAGCTCGACCACCCGGACCGTGTCGGCCCAGCCCGCCGGGGCGTCCTCGGCTGGGCCGACGGACAGCTCGGTCCACTGCAGGCGGTAGAGGGAGTCGCGCCGCGCGGAGCCGAGGGCCGCCGCGGCCACCGGGCGCCATTCAAGGCGGTCCGCCGACGCCACCGGGTTGCCCGCGCTGTCGGCAAGGGTGACCGACACCGCGGCGGGTCCCACGGGAGCGAACCGCACCCGCAGGTCGGTGTCCCCGCGGCGGTGCACCCGCACTCCGGTCCACGCGAACGGCAGGCTCGGCTCGGTCGCGTCGAGCGCGTCCAGCATGACCGCGTGCAGCGCGGCGTCGAGCAGCGCCGGGTGCGTCAGATACGCGCCGCCGGCCTGGCGGGCCGCCTCGGGGAGGGCGATCTCGGCGAACACCTCGTCGCCGCGGCGCCACGCCCGCCGCAAGCCCTGGAACGCCGGCCCGTAGCGGTAGCCGGCGGCGGCCAGCTGGTCGTAGGCGCCCGACACTTCCATCTCGGTCGCGTCCCGCGGCGGCCAGACGCGCAGCGGCTCGCCGGCCGTCGCGCTGCCCGGGCCGACCGACCCACTCGCGTGGACGCCCCACGGTCCGCCGTCCTGGCGGGCGTGGACCGACACGGCCCGGCGGC
>NZ_JAMQQG010000142.1 GCF_023716925.1 Frankia sp. R82 | reverse complement strand
CGGACACGGCCGGTGACCCGGTCCTGACCCTGGGAGCCCTGACCACACGGCCCGTCGCCGCCACCGACCTCACCGCCCCCGACGCGTCGGCCCGCGGCGCGCTGTTCACCGTCGACTGGATCCCCCTCGCCACCGGCCAGGCCCCGGCCGACGCGCCCGCCTGTGCCGTGATCGGGGACGTGGCCGACCTGCGAGCGCTGGAACAGGACCTCCCGCCGTGGCTCATCCTTCATGCCGGGCCTACCGACGGCGCCGGAGAACTGGCGCGGGTGCGTGGGGAACTGGCGCGGGTGCTGGACGTGCTGCAGGTCTTCGCCACCGACCCGGCCTTCCGGGAAATCCGGCTGGCGGTGGTGGTCCGGGACGCGGGCAGCGATCCGGTGGCGGCCGCGGTCGCCGGGCTGACCCGCTCGGCCCAGTCCGAGAACCCGGGCCGCATCCTGCTGGTCGACCTCGCCTCGGACGCGGCGGAACCCGTCGATCTGACGGGTCCGCTGGAGCAGGCCGCCGCCGCGGACGAAGGAGAGATCCGGCTCAGGGACGGGCGGATCGAAGTCCCCCGACTCACCCGAGCCCCTCAGGAGGATTTCGCGGCCGGGGACCTGGGTGCGGGCTGCGTGGTGATCACCGGCGGAACCGGGACCCTGGGCGGTCTCGTCGCCCGCCACCTCGTCGCCGAGCATGAGGTCCGGAGCCTGGTGCTGGTCTCAAGGCAAGGCCCCGCCGCGCCCGGAGCCGCACAGCTGCGGGAGGAGCTGGAGGCCGCCGGCGCCCACGTGCGGATCGTCGCCGGTGACGTCGCCGACCGGGGTCAGGCCGAGGCCCTGCTGGACTCGGTGCCGGGGCCGCTCAGCGGGGTGATCCACACCGCTGGTGTGCTGGATGACGCGGTCTTGGGCGGGCTCACGGCGGAGCGGCTGGAGGCCGTACTGCGTCCGAAGGCGGATGCGGCCGCGCATCTGGACGAGCTGACCCGAGGGCTCGGGCTGGCGGCGTTCGTGCTGTTCTCCTCCGTCGCCGGGGTGCTGGGCGCTCCGGGGCAGGGGACCTACGCGGCCGCGAACTGCTATCTCGACGCCCTTGCCACCCGTCGGCGTGCCGCCGGTGAGGCCGCGGTGTCCCTCGCCTGGGGCTATTGGGCGCCGGCGAGCACGATGACCGAGCACCTCAGCCAGGCCGACCTGGCACGCATGAGCCGCACCGGGATGGGCGCGTTGGATCCCGAGCCGGGTATGGCGCTGCTGGATCAGGCTCTCACCTCCCGTCAGCCGACGCTGGTCCCGATGGTGCTGGACCTGGCGGTGCTGCGTCGCCACCACGGTCCTGTCCCCCCTTTGCTCCAGGCTCTGGCGGGGCCGCAGCGCCGCACCGCCGCCTCCGGCACCGTCGGAGCGTTGCAGGCGACGCTGGCGGCGATGGATCGGGAGGATCAGGTGGCCCATCTGGTCGGCCTGGTCCGCGCCGAGGCCGCCGTGATCCTCGGGGCCGCCGGTCAGGACCTGGTGCGGGCCGACCAGACGTTCAGCGACGCGGGGTTCGATTCACTGACGTCGGTCGAGCTGCGCAACCGTCTCACCGCTCTGACCGGAACAGCCCTGCCGGCGACGCTGGTGTTCGACTACCCCACGCCCGCCGCGCTCGCTGACCACCTGTTCACCGAGGTGGCCGGTCTCACCCCGACTCACGCCGTCATCCCGCCGATGAAGATCGTCACGGACGAGCCCGTCGCCATCGTCGGTCTGGGACTGCGGCTGCCCGGAGGTGTGGACGGCCCGGCCGCGTTGTGGGAGCTGCTGTCGTCGGGTGCGGACGTGGTGGGGGAG
>NZ_JAMQQG010000141.1 GCF_023716925.1 Frankia sp. R82 | reverse complement strand
ATTGGGAATCCACCGGTGAACGGATCGGAGTACCCGGAACCGGAGCGGGTGGCCGGCGCGGGCGGCGCGGGCGGCAGCGAGAAACGCGGCGGCTCAGCCGGCGCGACCTCGACCGATCGGGCCGTGGCCGGGCCGGAGGTGTCGTCCGGCCGGCGGTCGAAGCCGTAGCCCCCGCCGCCGGCCGAGGCGTCCGCCCGGGTGGCTGCGGCGGGACCAGCTGGCGAGACAGCGGGCAGGTGCGACCAGGCCGCAGGCCGGGGCGGATCGGGCACGGGCGGGGCGACGGAAATCGCGGAGGAGGAACCGGCCGTCGCCCCGTCCCAGGTGCTGGTGACGTCGAACGGGTCGGCGTGGCGGTGGGACCTGCCCGGCCCGGCCGAGGTGGGTTCGACGGAGGGTGCCGAGGCCGGGGACCAGGGGGCGGCGTCCCAGTGTGACGGCGGGGACGGAGACTCGGGTTCACCGACCCGCTCGACGGCGAAGAAGTCGTCGTCGCGACGGGTGGGGACCGGCCGATTGAGATCGGCGTCGTGTGTCGTCACCGGACGATCACCTGCCGCGCTGCGCCGGGCGATCCGACCGCGGACGCGTGGACGTACTCACGCGCGCAGGCCGCAGCGCGGTGTGCGGTGGTGCGATACATGATCATCGGGCGGCATCTCCTGCCCCCCAGGTCAGCAAGAAGATCGAAAAAAACATGACGGCACCTCGTCAGGTGCCGAGCGGTACGCACAAAAATTGTGCTAATGATGTTGTCGAACGATTTTACACGGGAGCTGGTCATCGCTTGTCACGGCAGGCGGCATAGATCTCCCGCACGATCCGCTGGGAGGACTCCGACTGCACGCTGGCGCTGAACCGCCGGTACTCCTCCTGGGTGTACGTGGCCTCCAGTTTGTCCAGCGTGCAGGTGCAGTAGCTCTCGTTGCCGTTGCTGACATCGAGGCAGGAGCCGAGGTAGGCGTTTCGGACGTCCTTGTCGTACTGGCCATGCCCGGCCGCGGTGGCGCCAGTGGACGGCCCGCCCGCCGAGTCACCGCCGCTCAGCGCCAGGTAGCCGACCGCGCCGAGGCCGAGGAAGACCAGCACCACCGTGGCGACGATCAGCACGACCGGTCGGCGGCGGGCCTCACGCACCGCGGCCGACACCCGAGCCGGTAGGCCCGTGGCGGCGGCCCCTCCCCGGGTGACCTGCGGTGCCCGGGGGTCAAGGCGCCCGCGCGAAGGCGCCCAGCCCGATCGACCGCCCGTGTCGTCCTGGCCGTGCGGCGCCGGGTCGAACTCGTCATCCAGCTCGTCGTCCCAGTGCGCGACACCCGCGGACCGCAGCGGCGTCGCGCCGGTGTGCATGGCGGTGCTGCCGGGACGGCGGATCTCCCCCGTCTGATCGATGGGGCGCCGGATCTCGCCGGTCTGCTCGCTGTCGGTGTTCCAGGGACCGGGCCCCCGGGGATCGGCGCGCCCCACCGGGCCGGTCGACCCGGCGTCGCTCGACAACCCACCCGCCGCGCCCAGCCCACCCGGTGCCACCGGCCCGGCAGTCGTGCCCAGCCCACCGGTCGAGGCCAGCCCACCCGGGGCCTTCGGCCCGGCGGTCCACGGCTGCTCGCCGATCGGGGTCTGTTCACCGGCTCGATGCTGTTCGTCGGCCGGGGTCTGCGCACCGGTCAGGGTCTGTTCACCGGTCAGGGCCCAGTGTCCGAACTGGGCCGCGCTGCCATACGCCGGCAGCACGCCCGTGCCCGCCGCACCGGCCAGGCCGAGGCCGGGCGTACCCGGACCGGCCGCACCCGTACCCGGCACACCCTGGCCGGGCTGGCCGGGCTGGCCGGGCTGGC
>NZ_JAMQQG010000140.1 GCF_023716925.1 Frankia sp. R82 | reverse complement strand
GCCCGACGGGCGATCTCGGTGGGGGGCGCGTCCACGCCCGTCTCGGTGAACGCGGCGCGCGCCGCGTCGAGCAGCCGGCGACGGTTGCGGCGCACGTCGGCCCGGGCCGGTGCGGCCTCCAGGGTGGCCCGCTGCGGCACGCTCATGGTCATCCCCTCGGCATTGCAAAACGGAACGTGTTTCCGTAGGGTAGCCGATCAAATCGGAAAGCTGTTCCGTTTTTTGGGTGGGTGTTCCGGCACCGCCATAGGAGGTTCGGGTGACCACGACAACAGACGGGTTCCGGGCACGGCTGGGACGCTTCGGCGTGTGGCTGGCGCCCGCCCCGGTGCTGGGAGTCACCCCCGCGGCGATCGAGCGGGAGCAGGTCGCCCGCATCGAAGCGCTCGGTTTCGGCTCGGTCTGGGTCGGCGAGGGCGCCCACGGCCCCAAGGAGATCTTCGCCCACCTCGCCCTGCTGCTGGCGGCCACCGATCGTCTGCTCGTCGGCTCCGGGATCGCGCGGGTGGGCAACCGCACCCCGGCCGCCATGCAGGCCGGCGCCGCCACCCTCGCCGAGGCCTTCCCCGACCGGCTCCTGCTGGGCCTGGGCGTGGGGATCACAGTCAACACCGGCGACCCGCAGGCCCCGGCGGCCCCGGCGGCCCCGGAGGCCCGCGCCCCCTCGGACGCGTCGCCGGTGGCGGTGATGCGCCGCTACCTCGACGCCATGACCGCGGCCGCCGACGCCGGGGGGCTGGCCGCGCCGTTTCCCCGTCTGCTCGCCGCCCTGGGCCCGCGGATGCTCGCCCTGGCCCGCGACCACGCCGACGGCGCCCACCCGTTCTCCGTACCGGTCGCCCACACCGCGCTCGCCCGCGAGATCCTCGGCCCGGACAAGCTCCTCGTGCCCGAACAGGTCATCCTCGACGAACCCGACCCGACCGCCGCCCGTGCCCTGGCGCGGCGCCACCTGGCCGCCGGCAGCTCCACCTCGCCGTACGCCAGGAACCTGCGACGTCTCGGCTACGGCGACGACGACTTCGCCCACGGCGGCAGCGACCGGCTCATCGACGACCGTTTCGCCCACGGCGACCCGGCCGCCCTCGCGCGGCGGCTCACCGAACACCTCGATGCCGGCGCCGACAGCGTCCTGATCCGCGTGCCGGCCCCCACACTGAACGCCGCCGTCGACACCCTCGCCCGACTCGCCGACGCGCTGCCCGACGCCCCCGCCGCTTCCCTCCCACAGCACATCTGATCACCACACCCCGGCCGCCGCGTGGTCGGCCCCGAGGCGCGGACAGGCCTCTGGTCGTCTCCGGGTGACTGATCGCCTCCGGGTGACGTCCACGCTCAGGCCGCGCCGACCCTCGCCCCGGGGACCCGCCCGTCCCGCTCCGACGCCGACTCCGCCTCGGCGGCACACGCGTCGACCAGGACGTCCAGGGACACCCCGAGGGTGGTGGCCAGGGCGACCACGGTGAAGAACGCCGGGGTCGGAATCCGCCCGGTCTCGATCTTGCGCAGGGTCTCGGCGGACACCCCGGCGCCGGCCGCCACCGCCACGATGCTGCGCTCACCACGCGCCCGGCGCAGCAACGCGCCGAGCCGCTCGCCACGGGCCCGCTCCGCTGTGGTCAACGCCGTCCGCACCATGCCCCCGATAGTAATACCGGTATAGTTATCGTTCAACGGAATGTGGAGGCGGGACGCGATGGTCGAGATGAAGACGCCGCAGGCGATCGAGGCGATGGCCGCGGCCGGGGCGGTGGTGGCCGCCGCCCTCGACGCCGCCCGCAGCGCCGCGGCGGTCGACGCGTCCAGGGCGGGGGGCGCCGCCGGGGGGGCGGGGGGGGGGGCGGCGCG
>NZ_JAMQQG010000139.1 GCF_023716925.1 Frankia sp. R82 | reverse complement strand
CCTTCGCGGTCAACAACTCACCCAGATACAACCCGTCCTGCCCGGTAATCCCGGTAATCAGCGCACGCGGCACGTCGGGTGTCCTTTCCTGACCGGATGGAGTGAAGGAATGGTGCTCGCGGGTGGGCGGATCATCAGGCCGGCGTCGGCACGACGGGGCGGACGGAGTCGACGCCGAGCGCGTCGGCGGCGGCGAGCGTGGCCCGGCTGGAGGCGAGCAGGTCCGCGGTGAGGCTGGTGTCGCCGCCCCGGCACATCCGCAGGAAGGCCGCGGCGGCCTCGCGGTGACCCTTGTCCTGGGCGCCCCGCCACGCCGTCTGCCCGTCGACGACGAGCTCGCGATAGTCGTCCAGCCGCACGTGCCGGTCGCCGGCGAGCGCCTCCACCTGTTCCTTGCGGGCCGTGCGGGGCCGCGCCGAGCTGTAGGCGATCGTCGACAGGGAGCCGTCGACGTGGCGCAGCGAGACGGTGAGGTCCGGGGCGAGCAGCAGTTCGCCGTCGCGTCCGGCGAGCGCCGTGACCGCCTCGGCCGGACTTGCGGCCAGCGCCGCGCAGGCGTCGACGAAATGGCACACCTCGCCGAGCAGCCGGCCGCCCTGGATCCGGTCGTGGTACCAGTGGCCGTCCGGGACGGGGCCGGCGGCGACCCGGTAGACCATGCTGAGCGGGCCCGTCCGGTGTTCGAACGCCGCCCGGGCGGCGACCAGGGCCGGGGAGAAGCGCCGGTTGTAGCCGACGACCAGCGCGCCGCCGCCGGTGGCCGCGGCCTGTTCCACCCGATCGAGCTCGTCGACGGTGAGGGCCAGCGGCTTCTCGCACCACACGTGGCGGCCGCGTTCCAGGGCCCGCACGGCGAGTTCGGCGTGGGTCGCGTGCGGGGTGGCGATGACGACGACGTCGATGTCGTCATCGTCGAGCACCGCGTCGGCCCCGGCCACGGCGCCGGCGAACCCGTGCCGGTCGGCGAACGCGCGGGCGGAGCGTCCACCGGCCGAGGCGACCGTGACGAACTGGTCGAACCCGGCGGCGCGGAAGGCGGGCAGCAGCACCGACCCGGAGAAGCCGCCGGCGCCGATCCAGCCCACCCGGCTGCCTCGGCGGGTCGCGGTCGCACTCGTGCCCCGTTGCCGCGGGATGCGCGCCCGGGTCCGGAGGCCGACCGGCACCGCCGCACCCGCGGCAGATGAGTCAGCGGCCAGGTCGACAGACGGATCGGCGGGCGAACCGGCGCATGGGGTCGGGGGCAGGGCCGGGGCCGGGTAGTCGAAGCGGATCGCGAGGTAGGGCTCGGTGCGGGCGGCGACGAGCTGGTAGGCCGTCGGCGCGTCGGCGATCGGGAAGGCGTGGGTGACCAGGTCGTCGACCTGCAGGCGGCCGGTGGCGAGCAGATCCAGGACGGCCTCCTGGTTGCGTCCCTCGGTCCAGCGCACCTGGCCGACCGGGTAGTCGACGCCCCAGTCCTCGTAGCTGCGCTCGTAACGACCCGGTCCGTAGGAGCGGGCGAAGCGCAGGGTCAGTTCCTTCTCGTAGAACGGGGTGCGGGTGAGGTCGAGTCCGACGTCGCCGACGACGACGAGATGCGCCCGGTCGCGGGCGAGGGCGGTGGCACGCATCACCGGCTTCGCCGAGCGGCCCGCCGCGCAGACGAGCACCGCGTCCGCGCCGCGCCCGCGGCTCCAGTCGAGCACCGCCGCGGTGGTGGCCTCGCCCGCCTCGGCGTGCGCGGACACCCCGACCGCCCGGGCGGCGGCCAGTGGCAGTTCGGCCAGGTCGATGCCCACCACGTCGCAGCCGCTGGCCAGCGCCAGCCGGGCGGCGAGCTGGCCGACCAGGCCCAGTCCGACGACGGCGACGC
>NZ_JAMQQG010000002.1:112755-129258 GCF_023716925.1 Frankia sp. R82 | reverse complement strand
AACTTGTGCAGGCCAATGTCAAGAAACTGGTCGACAATAATGGGAAATAAAGAAACCGGAATCACGGGACACTAGACAGGTAGGCGGATGGGCGGTCCGGTAGGTAAACGGACGGGTAGCCCGTAAAAGAACAGACGTTTTGATCATTTCTCCACAAAACAGGCAATGATATGTGATGCAGATCACTCAAGGCCCAGGGTGTCGGTAGTAGCCCAATCCTTCCCTCGGACGAGGTTGCAGCGCGGAAAGGCGGGGGGTCGTACCCCTGGGTGGGGCGGGACGACCGAGGGAACTATGCGTGGGTGGTCTTGCGCTCAGCCCCCGCCGGTGCTCAGCGCGGGGATGGAGATGACGGTGACCTGGGTGGTGGAGACGGTGGTGAGGCCGTTGAACGCGCCGGTCTGGCCGGCACCGGTCCAGGTGACCTTCCAGGTGACGGTGGCGGTCACGGGGAACACGCCACCGGGCTGGTCCTCGGAGACAGTCTGGTAGGTGTGGCCGCAGTCCGGTGAGGACGCTTTCGGGTCGATGTCGGGCCGGTAGGGGGTACCGGGGCCGGTGCAGCGGACCTGGGCCCCGTCGCCCATCGCCCAGACGACCTCGGCGGGGGTGGCGACGGCGGTCACCGACACGCCGCCGGCGGCGGCTGTGGCGGAGACGGGATGCCAGCCTGCGGGGTCGACCCACATCCAGGTGGGGAGGCGGATGAGCTGCCGGCCGGTCGGGCTGAGTGCGATCGTCGGGCCTTGGAGGCGGAGCTGGTTGCGGGCCTGTTCGGCGAGGGCCGCCGGGTCGGGGGCGGCAGCCGCCGGGCCGGCCTGTCCGTCCGGTATCCAGACCGGGGGCCGGTAGAGCGCGTCGCGCCACCCGTCGTTCTGGCACTGGTAGACGTACCAGGCCCCGGCCTGCCCGTCCGGGCCGGTCGCGGCAGGCAGTACGCGCAGCGACCCCGGCCGGTGAACCGCGGCGACGACGTGCGGTCCGCCGTCGCGCGGGACGGAGCGGAACGCAACGGGCCGGACCGGGTCGCCTGCGGGCTGGAAGTCGCTGCGGGTGTAGGAGCATGTTGCGAGTTCCGACGGGTCGAGCGACCCATCACCCGGCGGGCGCACCGTCCCGCCGCTGGCGGCGCTGCCCTGCGACGCACCGCCACGCGGCATGGGACGAGATCCATCGTCGTGAGGGATCTGGGGGCTGCCGTTCTGGCCGGCGGCGAGTTCACATCCGGGATGCGGATTCTGATCGCAGGCGGTGAAGGCGTACGGGTCACGGGCGAGCGCTGGGGAGGCGACCGCGGTGGCCAGGAGGACCGACATCGCGGTCACTGTCGCCGCCCGCCGGGACCTCAGCATGATCCGAGTGCCTCGACGGCGAAGCGGGTGACCTTCCACGAGCCGTCCTGGTGCAGGCGAACTTCGGAGGTTACCGCCCGCCGGCCGCCGGGCTCGTCATCCACCAGCGTCCCGTTGGTGCGGTACTGGAGCCAGTTCGTGCTGTCGGCGCAGTCGAACACCATCACCGTTGTCGGCGCCTCCGGTGGGCTGACGGAGGTGACCTTCGGATGCAGCACGGGCGCTCCGCGCGACACCAGTCCGTTGTAGTGGTCGGCGTACAGGCTGCCGGAGGCGACCTGCAACGCCAACCCGGAGGCGTAGCGGGCCAGGTCGGGTGACTTCCAGTTCGAGGTGTGGCTGGCCTTCGCCATCGCCTGCCACAACCCGACGTACGCGGCCACCGCCCGCTGCCCAGCGATCTCGGCCGGCGACGTTGGTGACGGGGACGGGGACGGTGACACCGCGACGTTCGGCGCCGCTGACGGGCCGGTTGATGTCGTAACCGGTTCTGGCGCGGAGCTGTGATCCGAGCTGCACGCCCCTACCACCACGGCGACGGCCAGCAGCGCGCCAGCCGTCGCCCAGCGCACCGGCCTGCGGCCTGTGTGGAGTTCCGAACGAGGAGCCACCGCATCCACCTCGCAACGTCCGGCGGCGGTCCGTCACCCCAGCGCTGCGGACCGTCATCTCCCATGCCTACCTCGCCAGAAGGCCAGCGGGCCGTTCCAACTCGGAAGTCAGAACGGCAACCCAGCGCAAAATGACCCGTTATAGCCACATCGCTTCTAGTCCATCCAGGTGGTCGCATGTGACATAACTGGACCATTCACCGCTGGGAAACGGGGGAATGCTGGGCACCGTGCACCCGCCCAGCGACACCACAGAACCGAACGAGGCAGCCTTCTGGGCCCCCGTTTCACCGTCGACCGGCGGCGCTTACCCGTCGTCCCGGCCGAGCCGAAGGGCCTCACCCAGATCAGCTGCGGTGGGGCTTCCCGGCCAGCGTGCGGCCAGGTCGGCGTGCAACCGCCGCAGCCGTGGCAGAAGCCGGACGGACCCCGTCGCGGCGATGATCGTCGCCGCCTCGATACCGGCTGTGCCGGCGAGGTCGGGGCTGTCGGCCTGAAGGTAGGCGGCGGCCAAGTTGCAGAGGAACTCCGCCGCCCAGCCGGAGGTGCGGGCGTCGCCGAGTCCGGCGAGTCCGCGGGTGAGGCAGACGATCGCCTCCTCGTTGTAGGCCGGGTCGTCGCGGCCGAGGTAGCGGCAGACCCAGCCGCGTTCCAACGCATAGAACTCCGGCGTGTAGTAGTAGATCCACGCCGGGGCCGCCTCGCCGTCCGCCGCTGCGGCGGCAACGAGATCGGCGCCCCGAGCCAGCGCCTCGACCGCCGGCCGGCGGCGGCCCGCGAGCGCGTGGGCGCGGGCTTCCTGGTGGGCGTCGTAGGCCAGCTGGCCCACCCACATCCGCTCGTCCCGCGACGCCGCCCGCGACAGGCCCACCGCGGCGTCGAGCTGGCCGAGGTGGAACGCCAGATGACCCTTGAAGCTGACCGTGGTCGCGTGCAGGGTGGTCGCGTCCACCTCGAACGCCCACTCCGCGGCCCGGTCCAGCCAGCCACGGGCCGCCGTCCACCGGCCGGTGGAGATGTGCAGCCAGCCGGCGAACTCGGCCCACTGCGCCCCGATCTCCACCAGCGGTCCCCGCACCCGCCCCGACGCCTCGCCGATCAGCCGCTCCACCTCACCCAACTGCGCCACCACCGGGACCAGCAGCCGAGCCGAACCGATCAGGTCCTCGGTCGCCCGCTGCTCGGCCAGGATCGCCGCCAACGACGCCACCACCCGACCATCCACCCGGCTCGGCCGCGACACCGCACCGCGCAGCCGCTCCTCCTCGTCACCGTCGAGAAACCCAGTCTCCCCGGCGCAGGCCATGGGCTGTCGCGCGCCGCCGTCGTCCTGTCCGCAGCGGAACAGGTCATAGGCTATCGGGCCGACCCGACCCGCCCCACGCTGCCCCGACAGACCCCGCACGCCCGCATTCCCGTGGGGCGGACGGAGGGAATCCGCGATGTCCCGCCGCGTGAGGTCGAGCAGCAGCCGGTCGTGCCGGCTGAGCCGCTCCCGATCCTCAAGATCCACAAGTCGATGAACATCGGTGCCGTACACCTCGGCGAGCAGCGCGAGGACCTGCGGAGTCGGCCGGCGTCGATCCGGAAACGGCCAGTTCTCTACCTCACTCAACCGCGGGGGGGCTCATCACCGGCATGCCATCCGGATCAACACCGGTGCGGGTCGCATGGGCATTGATCCGGTTGGTGGCCTCCTGCAATGTCCACCCGAACGCATGACGGAACGCTGCCCGAGGACGCAGTCGATAACGGCGGGCGAACTCGACCGCGGCTTCCTCGTGCGTCATCCCGACCGCACGCATTCGCGCACGCAACTCGTTCTGCTCCACCCGCAGACTCACCCGCGCCACGCACGCCCCCATCCCATGCCCGGTCCCGAGCCGGACAGCCGAACCGCTCCGGCACGGAGGTCTACCGTAACGGGGCCCATAGCCGCCGTGGGCCGGCCTAGGGGGAGGAGCTCACCGCACGCGAGCAGACCGCGCTCGACCGGCTTACCGAGCACACCACCTGGGGGATGGGCTACTCGGCAGTCCACCCGCCCGCAGACCCTCGGCTACGGCCTGGCCGACTCACCGGCCGGGCAGTGCGCGTGGATCCTGGAGAAGTTCCACGCCTGGACCGACTGCGACGGCCATCCGGAGAAGGCGCTCTCCCGTGACCAGATCCTCGACGATGTCTCGCTCTACTGGTTCACCGGGACGGCGACGTCCTCGTCCCGGCTCTACTGGGAGAGCCTGCGCACGGTCGACTTCGACCCGGTGGCGGTGCCGTCCGGGATCTCGGTGTTCCCCGCCGAGATCTTCCAGACCTCCCGGCGGTGGGCCGAGCGCCGCTTCACCGACCTGCGCTGGTTCGGCGAGCCGCCGCGCGGCGGCCACTTCGCCGCCTTCGAGCAGCCGGCCCTGTTCGTCGAGGAGGTCCGCGGCTTCTTCCGCCTGGTGCGCTGACCGGCGGCAACGCCGCGCAGATCGCCGGGAGCCGATCGAGAGCGTGTGGGCCGCCCGGCCGGGCCCGGGCCGAGCCGGAGGGTCGGTGTCGCCGGGCTGTTTCTGACGGTAGCGTTGTGGCCATGAGTGATGTGATCGTCGCGGTCCATCCCGAATACGCCGCCGAGCCCATCGCGGACCTGCGCGAGCGCCTGCGCCGATCCCGCTGGGCCGATCGCGAGGTGGTCGACGACCGGACGCAGGGCATTCCACTGGCCCACCTGCGGGAGCTGCGCGAGTACTGGACGGACGGCCACGCGTGGACCGGCCGCGACGCCCACTGGGAGAAGGCGCTGTCCCGCGGCCAGATCCTCGCCATCTTCGAGCAGCCGGCCCTGGTCGTCGACGAGGTCCGCGGCTTCCACTGTTCCGTCCGGTCGGCCGGGGCCCGACAGAACCAGGCCTCGCGCCGGCCCTCACGTCAGGAGTGATCATGATGTCGCGAGCGAACCTTGAGCTGTGCCTGATCGGTGGCCCCACCGTTGTCCTCCAGATCGGCGGACTGCGGCTGGTGACGGATCCGACGTTCGACGAACCTGGCGAGTATCCGGTCGGCAGCAGGAAACTGGTGAAACTGACCGGGCCCGCGCTACCTCCGGGTGACCTCGATCCGGCCGACGCGATTCTGCTGTCCCACGATCAGCATCCCGACAATCTGGACGTCGCCGGGGCCGCGTACCTGGCGGCCGCCCCGGTCACCCTGACGACCGGGGCGGCCGCCGAACGGCTGGGACCCCCCGCCCGCCGCCTCGATCCCTGGCAGCAGGTCGAACTCGTGGCCCCGGGGGGCAGGTCGATCCTGGTGACCGGCCTGCCCGCCCAGCACGGCCCGGATGGCACCGAGCACCTGACCGGTCCGGTTGTCGGCTTCCTGCTGTCCGGCTCCGAGCTGCCCACCGTCTACATCAGCGGTGACAACGCATCGCTTCCCGTGGTCCATGAGATTGCGGACCGCGTGGGCTCGGTCGATGTCGCCATCGTCCATGCCGGTGCCGCCCGCACACCACTTGTCGGCGACGCAACTCTGACAGTCTCAAGTGCGGAGGCGGTGGAGGTCGGGCGTGTACTTGGCGCAACCACGGTGATACCTGTGCACTTCGAGGGCTGGACGCACTTTTCCGAGGGTGCCGTCGAACTGGAGCGAGCCTTTGCCGCGGCGGGAGAATCCGATCGGCTCGTGTTGCCCGGGCTTGGTGAGCGTATCACGGTGTGATTTTCGCGTTCCCGGCTCTCGCCACGCTTTTGCGGTGCTCGGCGGCAGCCATGGACGCGGCAGGTACGGCGTCAGTGGGAAGCCGCCCGGGAAACGGCAGTGACCCGCTCGGTCTGCGGCTCTGCCGGACCCGGGGGCGGTGTCGACGGCCCAGTCATGCGGTGCCGCAGGTAGACGTTGTTGAGAATCAGCGCGGTGGCGCTGATTCCCGCTCCCAGGTACTGCATAGCTGCGGGGGTGTCACCGGTGAAGGCGGAAATCATGTATGTCGTAATGGGAACGACGTCCATGAACAGCACGCCGTTGAGTGGCGTGAGAATCTTGTTGCCCACATTCCAGGCCAGAACTCCGACGACGGCCGCGACCAGACTCATGTAGGCGAGCTCGGGGAGCACGGTGGAAACCGCATGTCCGGACGGCATGGACGTGTATCCGGTCGCGAGAAGAACGGCCGTGATCCCGCAGGCGCTCGGCAGCCCGAGCCAGGTGGTGACGGTCGTGTAGCGAACCGGCGACCAGTGTGGAAAATAGGAGGCCCCGATGGTGTAGATCACCCAGCAAAGTGCGCCAAGAATGATCAGCCCGTCGGCGCCGAAGTCCTGCGGGTTTCTCACCAGGGTCGCGTAGTGTCCCTTCGTGATGACGAGCGTCACTCCGACGAAGGAGATGACGATGAAGACGATTGCGCCGACCGGAGGTACGGCCTTGCGTACCACCCAGTTGACCAGGAACCCCAGCATTGGCATTGTTGCCATCATGATCGAGGCGATAAGGGCACCTTCCGCGCCGAGCTTCTGCTGACCCAGGAACACGAGAAACTGGAATCCGGCGAAACCGGCCGTACCGAAAAACCACGCCAGCCACACGCGTTCGCCCTGCAGCCGAAATGCGGCGATACCCTCCCGTGCCAGCAGCAGTACGAGAAACACGACTCCTGCGATTGCGTACCGCATGCAGGTGAAGGTGAACGGGTCGATGTGCTTCAGTGCGCTGTCCATAACAGGGAACATGGCGCCCCACGCCACGGTGGCAACAATGCACAGTGTGACGCCGTTCAGATATTTTGACGACACGTGCGGTCTCCAGATTGGTATGCGAACTACTGGCTTGTGAGATTCCTGGTCGACCGCGTCTGGCGGGGATTTCGCCGGAGCCAGGTAGGCGGTCTGAAAGCCCGTCACCTGCGCATTGACACCGCAGGTGACGGGTGTCCGACCAGGCTCAGGAGAGTCCGAGCCCGCACTTTCCCGGTGGGGCTGTAGGGGATTCGGTCAACGCTGTATGCGTGGACCGGAACATGGTCCACCCGGCTGACGACCTCCGCCGCGACCTGGGCACTGGTCGGATTCGAGCCCGGAGAACGGACGAAGGCGACCACAATGTTCGGGCCGGCTTCGCTCGAGTCGACACAGATCGCCACATCGTCGAGGTGAAGCAGATCCCGCAGATCCCCCTCCAGCCCCACGACGTCGATTTCCGCGAGCTCTGGCGGGAGATCGCGTGACATGACATTCAGGCGGCCATCGGCGTCGAGCCAGCCGGTGTCCGGGGTCAGCCATGCGTCGATGCCGTCGACCCGCACGCGCGGCGGAGGAAGTTCCGCGTAGGTGTCAGCGATCATATAGCCACCGACTGCGATACGACCGTGCTGCCGCGGCTGTAGCGGCCGGTCGTCCCGGTCCAGGACGAGAATCTCGTTTCCCGGGAACGGTGCTCCGACGCTGCCTGGTTCGGCACGTAGCTCTCCGGCCACGGTCAGTGTGTTCAGGCCGGTCTCGGTGGTGCCGTAGTAGACGTGCAGGACATCGCCAAGGGCGGCAGTGGTTCGCCGAACGAGCGACGGGCTGGTATGACGACCGCCTGTCACGACAAAGCGAAGCGTCAGATCGGGTCCTGCCACGCTGTCCGCCACCTGCCGCACCACGGAGTCCAGGACGGGTGGAACCATGAGGGTTCCGGTCACCCGCTGGCGCACAAGTGCGTCAACTATGCGAGGCGCGTCGTCGTGCGGAGCGAGGACGACGCGCCCGCCGAGCGTCATGAAGATTCTCGCCCAGCCCGCGCCCGATGCGTGGTACAGCGGGACGGTGTTCAGGTACACATCAGCATCGGTCAGCCCGAAGAACTTGATGACGTCGCGTTGACGCCGCGCATCAAATGGCTGCGAGCGGAGTACGAGCTTTGGAGCGCTCGTCGTCCCCGAGGTGAACCCCAGGCCCTCGAAGGGAAGCGCCGGCCAGATGCTCGGATCGGGCTTGACGGCGGCCAGTTCGTCCCAGGGCCAGGACAGATCGTCCCGAGGGTCATCGCCGTCGAGCGCTGGGAGCGTGACGACGGTCGCCGAATGCCTGAGTGTGGCACCAGGGCCATCGATACGCAGGGCCTTCGTCAGGAGTGCATGCCGGGACGGCGACACGAAGATGACCGTGGGCTGCAGCTGGCGCAGGCATGCGGCCACATGGGCTGGCGGTAGTGAGTCGTCGATACCGACCATGGACAGGCCAAGGGTCGCCGTGGCCGCCTGGAGCACCGCGATCTCCCACCGGTTCTCGCTCAGGAAAGTGGCCCGGAGCGGTCCAGGGAATCTGGTCGGAATTGGCAACAGCTGTGCCAGCCCGGTTGCCAGCCGCTCGGTGAGATCTTTCAGTTCGGCCCAGCTCACGGTCCGGTCTCCGCTGATGACCGCCGGTTCTCCCGGCCGCGCCAGCGCGTGCTCTGCAATCACGGAATGTTTGATCATTTCATGTCCTCCGCGTCGGTGATGGCCCTTGGGGTCGGCCGGAAGAAGCGGGCTCCTGGCATCGACGCCACCCTTTCCTGAGCCACATCTCGAGAAGACGGATATGGCGGTGGCGGGTACGGCGTTGGCTGGGAAGGGGACGGCGGGCGCGCCACCGTGTCGAAGCCACGGGTGTCCTGGCCTGCGCCGGGGGCCGTATGGGCCTGTCCGGCGCAGGCATGGGTGGCCTCGCGGGAGGCTTGCCGATGGAGCGGTGCACCGGGAGGTCGGTCAGTGTGACGGAGCATCTCGCCACCGGAGACGGGGCGAGCCCGGGGCATCGGGCGGATATCCCTGGAGGGCGGGGATCCGGGGGCGATCGCCGGTTCGCCGATGCCGGCACCCGGCAGCGGGCGGGCGCTGGCGGTTGGCGGGATCACCAATACCGGGACCGGGCCGACCGGGTCACGCCTGGAAAAGCTCGGCGTTGTTCTTGTGGATCTCGGTAAGGCGGCGCTCCTCCTCACTCCCCGCCTTCTGCCCGGGCACGCGGAGGGGTATCCCCGGTGGGTAGGCCACCAGAAATCCAGTGTCGGTTCCCGCGGATGGTGGGCCGACCACGCCCGAGGTGCTGATCTCCAGCAACGCGGCGAGGAACCGCTGGAATATCTCCTCGGTCACGCCGATGTGCAGATTGATGAGGATGGCGTGATCGACCACCCGGGCGACGTAGAGCCCGTAGTCGCGGGCCAGGCGCAGGCGTAACTCGCAGGCGTCGCTGATACTCGGATCTACTGTCAGCAGGACCTTTGTCCGGTCCGGCACGATCCACGGGTCGTCGTGGCCGGGCGATTCCTCCACGGAGAATCCACTGTACTCGGGATGCTCGTTGACGAGGAGACCGAGCCGCTGCGCGCAGGCCAATGAGCGGTCGAGGAGGTCGGCACCTTCCAGCTCGGCCTGAGCCCGGGCCAGATCGAGGCTGGCCAGTATCGGAAGGCTTGGGCTCGTGGTGTGGTTGCGGTAGAGCGACATGGACACGCGTTGGACGAGTTCGTCGTCCCCGCTGACATGCAGGTATGACCCCTGGCGTATTGCGCTCATCGACTTATGTGCGGAATGGGTGACGATCAGGCGAATAGTTTTGGTCGGGTTCTCTGCGAGGACGTGACGGGCGGCGGCCAGTGCGGTGTTCTCGCAGAGCCCCGGATGAAACGCGTTGATTGCGGACCAGGCCTCGTCGACGATCAGGTTGAGGCTTTCCGAGTGCTGGAGAAGCTCGGTAAGAAGCGTGCGCATGTCAAGCATCGCCCCGTCGTAGTTCGCGCCGGACAGCACGACGAGGTCGAAGTGGTCGCCGCTGGCCGCGGCCTCTCGGTACCGGTGGACAAGGTCGTTCACATCCGCCCAGGTCCGGCCGTGCCGGTCGCAGCAGAACCGCTGGTTGCAGTAGCTGATATCGAGTGGGGCCCGGTCAAGACAAAAATGAGCGGACTGGTGAGATGTCCGGTCGGCGAGCACTCGAGGGGCGGCCTTCCCAGTGGCGGTCAGGAAGTCCGCCATCGCATCGATGGCCACCCGGTTTGCCAGGGTGGTACCCCCGGTGATGAAGAACGTAGAGTCGGCGCCGAAGGCCTCGGCGGCGATTCGTTGGGCCCGTGCCAGTGAGGACTTCGGGCGGAAGAAGGAGTCCAGGACGGCACCAGACATGGACCCGTCGGCAGCCAGATAGGCGTCGCCAAAGATATCTCGGTACTTGCTCCGCAGCTCCGAATCCTCAATCGATCTACCACCTGAAACGGGCAGTGCATGCAGTGACGACATGCCGAGCGACGTGACCCGAAGCAGTGCGTCGGCGAAGGGCGTCTGAGTGTTCGGAGCCCTCGTCGAAGTGACGGGAGGTGACAGGGCGGCGGATGTCCGCCTCTTTGCTCTCACGTGGGCCATCCCATGGCTGGTTGGACGGGTCTGCTGCGTGCGGGCAGGCGCATCATGTGGCCAATTGACTCCTTGGTTCGGCTCGGCTGGTCGGCATGCATCGCGGGTGGAGCGGCTCGCCGGACGGGGTTACCCGGACCTCCCTGTATTCCGTGCACGTGGACGTCGCGGTACGAGGCGTGGCCGTACGGGGCACGGCAGTGAGGAAACGGGCAGGCCCGCGGGGTTGATGCCCGCTGCCGGCCCCGGCCGTGGTTGACTGAGATCCTGATCCGAGGAGCGGTCGGCACCCGTGATTAACTTCAGCTAACGTCGTTGAGGTGAATCTTTCATGCGGTGGATCGAGGCGTCAAGCGTGAGGAGAAAATTTTGCGCCCAGGCGAGTTCGGAGAGCGTCTGAACAGGCTCTTCGCGATGGTGCACCCGCCAGGCCGAGGGCCATACACCAACCAGGAGGTCGCCCGACTCCTGCGTGAGCGCGGTGGTCCGGGGCTGTCCCATGTCTACCTGTGGCAGCTGCGCACGGGACAGCGGGACAACCCCACCAGGCGGCATCTGCAGGTGCTGGCAGACTTCTTCGGTGTCCCCGTGGCCTATTTTTTTGACGCTGAGACAGCGGCGAAGGTCGGCACCGAGCTGGAGTTGATCCGCGAGCTGCGCGAACGGGGTGTGCAGCGGGTCGCCTTCCGGATGGTCGGGCTTTCGCCGCAGGGGATCGAAGAAATCCTCGCCGTGATCGATCGCGTTTGTGAGCAGGAAGGGTTGACTGCCGAGCCAGCGGGTGAGAGCGTGGACGGAGAGACATGAGAAGCTGGCGGAGAGTTCGGCGCGAGAGCCGCCGACTGATCCGGGGACTCGGTCTGCCGCAGGTAGGCAGCGTCCGGGAGCTGTTGCCGGTGATCGAGCAGTACTCGGGCCGCGTGATTCGTCTTGCGCCTGCTCCGAGGGGGGTTGGGCAGGGGATGTGCGGGATGTGGATCCGCACGACGCAGGGCGTTGACTACATTTTTGTTCGTGAGGACACCAGTCGGGCCCATCAAGATCACATAATCGCGCATGAGCTAGGGCATATCCTGCGCGACCACCGAGGTGGACTCTCGTTCTCGGCGGTCAATCCGGTGACGACTCGACTGGCGCCCACCCTAGACCCGGAGATCGTAAGAATGATGTTGGGGCGCAGTAGTTACGAGGACAGCGACGAACGGGAGGCCGAGCTGATCGGCACCTACCTCCAGCGTCGAATTCATCACACCGCTGGCCGGCGTGTCTGGAATCACGATCGTGTGACAGCGACGCTGCTACGTCAGATGTGAGAGGTCGTGCAACAGCTTCTTCACCCGATCTGTCTGGCCTTGGCTCTGATCGGATTCTTCGCGTTGATCTGGCCACCCAGGATGTTGCGTGAGGATCGGGCGCTGGCCGCGCTGGCGGGCGCGTACGCTCTGTCCGCCGTGTCCTTCGTCGTCTCGTTGGAAGGTGTGTGGAAGCTGCTCGACGCGGCGGTCGGCCGTCCCTCCACCGGTATTCTCGTCGCCTTCAGTTCTGTGGTGATGCTGCTGGCGCTCCATCAGATCGTGCTGAGCTACTGGTCCCTGTCGTCGCGCAGTGCGCGTCGGGTGGCGCGATGCTCCCTCGCGGCAGCTGCCGTGGTCGTGACGGTCCTGGCGGTCCTGTTCTTCCAACTCACCCCGGCGGAGCGTTCGACTCCTCAGGGTTTCACCGCCAATTATGATCATACTGGCGTCTACCAGGCCTTCCTTGCCACCTACATCATCGTCTACATCATCGGCGAGGCCGCCGTCGTGCTGGGTTGCTGGGTCGCCGCCCGCCGTACGGGGCAGGCCTGGGTCAGGCGCGGCCTGTACGCGGTCGGGACCGGTGCTGTCCTGACCTTCGGCTACAGCGGTGTGCGTCTCCTCGACGTCAGCTACGCCGTGCTCGGCCATGCTCCTCCGCTGCCGGCCGCCGAGGATTTCGCCTGGATCTGCGCCGACGGCGGTACCGCCCTGTCGCTGGCTGGGTTCCTGCTTCCCACCCTGGCCGTGTACGCGATCCCGCATCTGCGGACGTGGATGCGGGCGCAGCGGGACTACCGGGCCCTGGCGCCACTGTGGGAGGCGGTGCACCGTGCGGTGCCCACCATCGCCCTGGAACCGGTGCGGTCGCAGTCTGTGGCGCTGCTGAGGGTCTGGAACATCACCTGGCTGCTGTACCGGCGTGTCGTGGAGATCAGGGACGGCCAGTGGGCCGTGCATCGCTATCTGGAGGACTCCGTGCGCCACGCTGCCGAGCGGCGTCACCATGCCGCCGGCCTGTCGGGCAGTCAGCTGGTCTCCGCGGTCACCGCCGACCAGTTGGCGGCGGCTCTCGCCGCGCATGGTCGGGACGAGGCGCCGCGGATGCCCACCGAGTACGCCGACGCCGGCGACCGCGAGGTCACCCGGACGCCGAACGACGACGTCCGTGCGCTGGTTCGGATCGCCGCCCATTTCGACATGTCAGCCGCCAGTTAGGAAGTCGTGGCCACATGGATCTGATGTACCGATCGGCGCGGGAGCATCTGCTGGCGCTGGAAAGCAGGGAGATCTCCAGCTGGGAGATGACCAGCATCTATCTGACGGAGATCGAGCGCCGCGCGGACCGCAACGCAGTGGTGACCCTGGACGGCGACCGGGCGCTCGCTGCCGCCGCGCAGGCCGACAGGCAGCGGGCCGCCGGCAAGTCCGCCGGGATGCTGCTCGGGTTGCCGGTCACCATCAAGGACGCGCTGGAGACTGCTGGGCTGCGAACCACCTGCGGCTCGGCGGACCTGGCTGAGCACACTCCGGACGCGGACGCGGACGCGGTGGCAAGGTTGCGGGCCGCGGGCGCGATCGTCCTCGGCAAGACGAACACCGCCCCGATGTGCCAGGACATCCAGACCAGCAACACGCTGTTCGGAACCACCCTGAACCCACATGACCCGAGCCGGACGGCCGGTGGCTCCTCGGGTGGCTCGGCCTGCGCCGTCGCGGCGGGTCTGAGCCCGCTGGATGTCGGTAGCGACCTTGCCGGGTCGCTGCGGCTGCCCGCGCACTACTGCGGCGTCTTCGGCCTGCGCACGAGCCGTGGCATCGTGCCGGCCCGCGGGCATATTCCCCGTGCACCCGGATGGATCACCACTTCGGACATGCTGGCACTCGGTCCCATCGCCCGTTCGGCAGCCGACCTCGACCTCGCGTTGCTTGTCCTGGCGGGGCCGAGCGCGCAGGACGGTGCTGCATGGCGTCTCGAACTTCCCGGGCCGATCCACCGGGAGTTGTCCGCATACCGGGTCGGTGTCTGGGCGGACGACTCCTACCGCCCGGTGGACTCGGCGACCAGCGCGGTGCTGCACGAGGTGGTGCGCGTGCTGCGCGAGGCTGGTGCTGACCTTGATGAGACCACCCGGCCCGTCGGGATGGCCGAGTCCGACCGGCTCTTCCAGGCGCTGATGTTCGCCGGGTCCACCGCCAACACCGCTGCGGACGCGTTCGCGGCCGAGGTCGCCGCCGCCGAGCTGCTGGCACCGGCGGACAGCACGCCCGGTGCGGCATTCCAGCGGGCCCGGACGATGCGGCACCGGGACTGGCTGCTGGCCAACGAGGATCGTCAGCGTCTGCGAGCTCGGTGGGCGGCCTACTTCGCCGATGTCGATGTCCTGATCACGCCAGCGGCGCCCACCGCCGCAGTGCCTGACCAGAGCCAGCTGGCAGCACACGAACGGTTCATCACCGTGGACGGAACTCGCCGAGAATACTGGGAGCAGACCGGCTGGCTCACCCTTGCCAGCGTCGTGTGTCTTCCGGCGGTCACGGTTCCGGTCGGACGCACCGCCGACGGACTCCCGCTCGGTGTTCAGTTGATCGGCCCCCACCTCGCTGATCGCACGATCATTCACCTGGCCGGTCTCCTGGCGGCAGCCATGCCGGCGGTCGGCTGAGGGGTGCCGGGCGCGGGTCTGCCGCCCATCGCCCATCCGAGGCGGTGGGCGAGCAGGGCGTCACCCGCACTCGGTGCCGGTGACGCCCTGCTCGTCGGTGCGGACCTCGGACCAGTCGAGGCCCTCGAGGTTGACGACGATCGCCTCCTGGGTGGTGCGGGCGATCACGACCACGGCCTCGACGGACGGGTCGGGGTTCTCCTCGCGGTGTGGGACGTAGGGCGGTACCACCCCCGGGTTGCACACCAGGGCCTCTTCCGCATCTCTGGGTTGTTTCTGCTGGTAGGTGGGTTGCGGGTGTGTGCGGGTTCGGGTGGTGGGGGGTGGTGTGGGATGCTGGCCGTATGGCCGGTGGGGGCGGCGGTGTGCAGCGGTTCTTCGTGTCGTACACGGGTGTGGACCGTGAGTGGGCCGAGTGGATCGCGTGGATGTTGGAAGACGCCGGGCATGAGGCGCTGATCCAGGCATGGGACTTCGGGCCCGGTTCGCATTTCGTTGGTGAGATGCAGCGGGCGTTGTCGGGTGATCGGCGGACGGTGGCGGTGTTGTCGGCTGCCTATCTGACGTCGGTGTTCGCGTCGGAGGAGTGGCAGGCCGCGTGGGCTGCCGATCCGGCTGGTATGCAGCGTCTGCTGCTGGTGGTGCGGGTGGAGGACTGCGACCGGCCGGGGTTGCTGCGTCAGCTTGTGTCGGTGGACCTGTTCGACATCGACCGGGCGGAGGCGCAGCGCCGGTTGTTGAAGGCGATCGAGACGCGCCGTGGGAAACCCGATGCGGAGCCTGCTTTCCCAGCGATATCCGGTCAGAGCATGGCCACCCCGTCTTCGCCGTCTGCAGGCCGTGTGCTGCCGGTTGCGGTGGTGCGGTCGGCGTATGTGGAGCAGGTGCGTCAGATCGCTCCACCCCGGCTGGTCGGCCGGAAAGCGGAACTGGCCCGGTTGGCCGCGTTCTGTACCGCCCCCGACGGGGAGTCGGCCAGTTCGTATGTGTGGTGGCGGGCAGCGGCGTGGACGGGGAAGTCCGCGTTGCTGTCCGGTTTTGTTCTTGCTCCCCCGTCAGGGGTGCGGGTCGTGTCGTTCTTCATCACGGCGCGTTTTGCGGGGAACAGCGACCGGGCGGCGTTCGTCGAGATCATTACCGAACAGCTCGGTGACCTCCTCGATGAGACGGTGCCTCCGTTCCAGGATCAGGGCCGTCGGGAACGGTTGTGGTTCCGCTGGTTCGCCGATGCCGCCGCGCTTTGCAAGGCCCGCGGGGAACGGCTGGTGCTGGTCGTGGACGGTCTGGATGAGGACCGGGGAGTGACCGGACCCGGGGCGCACAGCATCGCGGGGTTGCTTCCCGCGAGTCCGCCGGACGGGGCGCGGGTGGTGGTCGCAGGCCGCCCCAACCCGCCGATCCCCGCCGACGTGCCTCCCGGCCACCCGCTACGCAATCCGACGATCGTCGAGACATTGCGCAGGTCAGAGCACGCGGAGACGATCAAAGCGGACATGCAGGCCGATCTGGACCGGCTGTTGACCGGTAGCACGCTGGGACGGGAGCTGTTGGGCCTGGTGACCGCTGCTGGCGGTGGTCTGTCCGGCCGTGACCTCGAAGAGCTCTCGACCGATCCTGACGCCACCGAATGGCACATCGAGCACCTGCTGTCGACGGTTACCGGCCGTAGTTTCGCCTGGCGCACCCTGCACTGGAACCCGACCGATGGACCGCGGGTGTATCTGCTCGGCCATGAGGAACTTCAACAGGAATCGGTCCGCGCCTACGGGTCCAGGAAACTCGCCGTCTATCGGGACCGGCTCCATGCCTGGGCCCAGGGCTACCGGCAACGGCGCTGGCCGACGGGCACCCCGGAGTATCTGCTGCGCGGCTACTACCGGCTGCTGCTGGCGACCGGTGAGCTGGCCCGAGCGGTCGGCTGTGCCACCGACCTGGCACGCCACGACCGGATGCTGGAGCTGACCGGCGGCGACACCGCGGCGCTGGCTGAAATCACCGACGCCCAGAACACCGTCCTCGCCACACCCTTCCCTGACCTGACCCTCATGGCCCGACTGGCCGTACACCGCCAGTGCGTCGCCGACCGCAACAGCAATATCCCCATCGATTTACCTGCGGTCTGGGTCACGCTCGGACAGTCGACCCGCGCCGAACAACTCGCCCGCGCCCTCACCGACCCGTACTCGCAGGCCGAGGCGCTGGCCGGCGTGGCGGGGG
>NZ_JAMQQG010000002.1:0-112655 GCF_023716925.1 Frankia sp. R82 | reverse complement strand
CTCTCGCACAGGCCGGGGAACACGACCGCGCCGAGCAGATCGCTACCGCCGCCGAGCAGATCGCCCGCACCATCACCAACCCGGACTGGCAGGCCCGGGCGCTGGCCGGCGTGGCGGGGGCTCTCGCACAGGCCGGGGAACACGACCGCGCCGAGCAGATCGCTACCGCCGCCGAGCAGATCGCCCGCACCATCACCGACCCGAACTCGCAGGCCCAGGCGCTGGCTAGGGTGGCAGGCACCTTGGCCGAGACGAGACACCCCACGTTCGGGAACTCCGCGCTCGGCACCGCTCTCGCTGCGGGCGACTGGCGCACACTGCCGTTCACCGCGGTAGCGAACGTCAGTATGAAGGCACTAAGAACGATCGCCGATGCGGCGGTAGAAACACAGCCCCAGCCCGCTGCGACCAAGCCGTGAGACCTGTGCAACCCGGGAACGAACCAAATACCGGCCCGGCTAACCAATAGATGCTGATCAGCAGCCTGGAGGGCTGCGCAAGGGTGGCCGGATCGTTGTCCGTGTAGACCACCCGCGACTCCGGCGCCACCTGCTGGGCGACCTCGTGCAGGTTCGGCGACGTCGGAATGCCGGTGCCGATGTCGAGGAACTGGCGGATGCCGGCCTCGGCGGCGAGATAGCGGGTGGCCCGGGCCATGAACAGCCGGTTCTGTCGCACGACGATGCGCGAACTGGGGAACAGCTTGAGGACCTGTTCGCCGGTCTCCCGGTCGGCCGGGAAGTTGTCCTTGCCGCCGAGAAAGTAGTCGTACATCCGGGCCGGGTGGGGCACGTCGATGCGCAGGTCGACACCGCCGGCGGGTGCGCTGGTTCCATGCTGCGCGGCTGCTGCTTCGGCTTCGGTCATCGCGGCTGCGCCCCCGGATGGTCGTCTGTGCACATGATGGATGCGGAATGTAACAGACCACACCATAGTGCGTGCGTCGTCAGGCCACTGCCGGACCGTCGAGATCCGTCGCTGTCTGATCGCCGGCCGATACCGAGGCGGCCTGGGAGTGATGGTCGGGACCGGGAACGTCCACGGTTGACTTCAACCGGACATCAGGTGTCACCCTCGAGGCCCCGGGCATCGCGCAGCGCTCGCCATGGGGCGACGGAAAACTGTCAGAGGTCGATGGGAGGCTGGGCACCATGACGATTCTGGTGACGGGCGGGCGGGGCGGCGTTGCCCGTGCGCTGGTGGGAGAGCTGCTTGACGCGGGCGAGGCACCACGCATCGCCAGCCGCGAGCCGCAGCAGGCGAGCGTGCCGGGCGGTGTGGCAGTGGTCAGGCTCGATCTGGCCGACCCCGAGACGGTGCCGGCCGCGCTCGACGGGGTGAGCGCGGTGTTCCTCTACGCGGAGCCGGCCGGCATCGAGGGGTTCCTGGCGGCGGCGCGCGCGGCGAAGGTGGAGCGGATCGTGCTGCTGTCGTCGTTGTCGGCCGCGCGGGAGGTCGAGCCGGGTGCGGAGCCGAACGTCCTGGCCCGCCGGCACACCGCCGTGGAGGAGGCGATCGTCGCCAGCGGCCTGGCATGGACGTTCGTGCGCCCCGGCGCCTTCGCGACGAACGCGCTGGGGTGGGCGCCGGCCATCCGGGCTGGCCAGCCGGTGTGGGAGGCGTACCCCGAGTCGACGTCGGCGCCCATCCACGAACGGGACATCGCCGCGGTGTCCGCCGCCGCGCTGCTACAGCCCGGCCATGACGGTGCCGCCTACGCGCTGACCGGCCCGGAGTCGTTGAGCCGCCGTCGTCAGCTCGAGCTGATCGCCGAGGCGGCCGGCCGCCCGGTGCAGCTCGCGGTGGAGTCGCCCGCCCAGGCGAAGGAGCGCATGCTGGCCGCGATGGGCGAGCGTGCCTGGCCCGGCCTCGCCGACACGCTGCTCGGTTACCAGGCGGCGACCGACGGCATCCCGACGCCCGTCCTCGATGCGGTGCCGGCCATCCTGGGCCGCCCGTCTTTGACCTTTGCCGCCTGGGCCACCGAGCACGCCGCCGACTTCGTCGCCGAACCCGTCGCGGGCTGAGGCCCGCCACGGCCGGTCAGCCGGCGAGCATGGCGGTGATGCGGCGGCTGGCCGGATGGTGCAGGTCGGAAACGGGAATCCACCGATGATCGGTGACCTCGTCGAGGCGCAGGTCCACCGTTCCCGGCCCGGTCGACCGTTGTATCTGAAAAACGAACTGAAAATCGTAATGGGTGTGTTCCGGTTCGGCTCGGGTCGCATTCTCGGGAATCGTGTGGACGTCGATGTCCATCGGCAGGTCACGCAGCGCCCGGACGGCGGCCGGCTGCACGCCGGTCTCCTCGGCGAGCTCCCGCAGCGCCGCCGCCTCGAGGCTGTCGTCCTCGGCCTCGACGTGCCCACCGGGGAACAGCCAGCGGTCCAGTACCCGGTGGTGGATCTGCAGCACCCGGTAGGTCATGTCCACTGCGATGGCACCGCAGGTCACATGGCCGGGCAGGGTGTCGCGGGAGGTGACCGGCACGTCGGTGGCCGCAAGCTCGAGCAGCGGGGCCAGCGTCTCGGCCTCCCCGGGATAGGCGACCAGATAGTCCCGGACCAGGGAGATCACCCGATCGTTCAATCTGTCTTCCTTATTCGGGTCGTCGGTATTTGTGTCATCGGTCGGCGGTGGTTTTCTGCCGGCTCGCCCAGTGGCAGCGGCCACCATCTCATGATGGCATGTCCACCCCCATTTCCGGGGTGTGCCGGCACGGCGATCGCCCGGCGGTCATGGCCGGCGGCACCCGATGTCCCGATCACCCGATGTCCCGATCACCCGATGGCCGGATCGCCGCTGAGGGTGCGGGTGGCCAGCTCGGCGTACAGCACGGCACCGTCGGGCAGAACCGACTCGTCGAAGTGCGCGCGGGGGCTGTGGTTCATCGGCGCCGTGCGCGGATCGGTGCCGGGTGGTGTGGCGCCGAGGGCGATCAGGCTGCCCGGCACGTGCGCGAGCACCCGGGAGAAGTCCTCCGAGCAGGCCAGTGGATGGGCGAGCTCGACGTACCGCCGTGCACCGAACGTCTCGGTGACCGCTCGGGCGGCCAGGGCGGCCCGCACCGGATCGTTGACCGTCGCCGGCCGCTCGGGCACGAACGCCACGTCCGCCTCGACCCCGTGCCCCGCGGCGATCCCGGCCAGCAGCCGCCGCGCGGCCGTCTCCACCCGCTCGGCGGTGGCAGGCGTGAACGTCCGCACCGTCGCCTCGAACATCGCCTCGTCCGGGATGACGGTGCGCCGCGTCCCCGCCCGCAACACCCCGACGGTAATGATCACCGGGTCGAACACGTCGAACTGGCGGGTCACCATCGTCTGCAGGCCCAGCACCATCTCGGCCGCCGCCGTCACGGGATCGGCCGCCAGATGCGGCATCGACCCGTGCCCACCCTGTCCGCGCACGTGCACCCGCAGCATCGCCGACGCGGATGTGATCGCCCCCGCCCGCGCTCCGAAACTCCCACCCGGCAGTACGCCCGAGAACACGTGCAGTGCGTACGCCGCCGTCACCGGCCGTCCCGCCGCCGCCAGCACCCCTTCGTCGATCATGTGCTGCGCGCCCTCCCAGCCCTCCTCACCCGGCTGGAACATGAACACCACGTCGCCGGCGAGCCGCTCCCGCCGCGCGCACAGCAGCCGCGCCGCCCCCACCAGCATCGCCGTGTGCAGGTCATGCCCACAGGCATGCATGACCCCTTCCACCGCGGACGCCCCCGCCAGCCCCGCCCCCTCCTGCACCGGCAGCGCATCCATATCTCCGCGTAACAGCACCACCGGCGCCGCATCCACCGTCAGCGCCGGGTCCCGCGGCAACGGCGCCCGGTCCCGCGGGACCGTCCCGTCCGTCGGATGGCCAGCCCCCGCGGGAACGGACGTGTCTGATGCCCCTGATGGGAGTGCGCCGCCGCGCAGGACGGCGGTCACCGAGGTCAGGTCGTGGCCGAGGCTGATCTCCAGCGGCAACCCGTCGAGTGCGGCGAGCACCTTCTCCTGGGTGCGGGGCAGCACCAGCCCGATCTCCGGCTCCCGGTGCAGCCGTCGGCGCAGCTCGACGAGTTCGCTCGCCATCGACCGCGCGTCCCGGAGCATCCCCTCGTCAGCTGTCGGGCCGTCGAATGTCTTCCTGTCGGCCACCGAAGCCATGCCCGTCCTCCCCGTGCGCTCGCCGGCCGGCGGGCCAGCCCTCACCTCCAGTGTGCGCGGAGTTCGTCCCCGTGCGGACGACTGGCGCCCAGCGGCCGGACGGCGGCAGCCCCGGACGTCAGCCGGAAGCGGCCTCGACGCGGCGAGGCCAGCCGTCGGCGTGGGGCGCTGTTCCCGCCGGCGGCCCGGGAGCTCGAGTGCGGAGTCGAAGGCTGGTCATGCGGTGACGGTTCCGCGGAACCACTTCGCAGGCAGGGTGCGGCCGGTTCCGCGCCGAACGTGGCAGCGCAGACGCAGGCGGTCCCGAGCGGGATGGGGTGTGATGGGTGTGTGGTACGGCCGACTCGGATCAGAGGTCGGCGTGAGGCGGCGGCTGGTCTCCCGGTGGCGGCGCGACGGGTCCGTCCAGAAGGGCGACACCCGCCTTCCGGAGCTGGGCTGGCACGGGGACCTCCGCCTCCGCGACCGTTGCCGGTCGGAGCTCGTCATCCCAGGTGGTGTCAGGGCCGTTGGGGATGCGGACGGCCCGTAGCACCAGGGTGCCGGCGACGGCGATGACGAGGTTGAGGGCGAAGGCGGTCAGGGCGATGTAGCCGGCGCGGCCGACGCCGGGCACCGTGGCGAGGGCGCCGCCGAAGTGCTTCGCGACGAGACTGTGCTGGTGGTAGGCCTGCGTGGTGCCGTAGGCCATGCCGACAGCCCAGCCGGCCAGCAGCGCCCACCGGTGCAGGCGGGGGCGCCACAGGCCGAGCACGACCGCGGGGAAGGTCTGCAGGATCCACACGCCGCCGAGCAGCTGCAGATTGATCGAGTTCTGCGTGTCGAAACCGAGGACGAACACCAGCGCGCCGACCTTCACCAGCAGCGAGGCGATCTTCGACACCCGGGTCTGCTCGGCGGCGGACGCGTCGCGGCGCAGATAGCCGACGTAGATGGTCCGGGTGAACAGGTTCGCCGCGGCGATCGACATGATGGCCGCCGGGACGAGCGCGCCGACGGCGATCGCGGTGAACGCCACCCCGGCGAACCAGGCCGGAAACTCGTGGTCGAACAGCAGCGGGATCGCGAGCCGCGGATTCGTGGTGTGTACCCCGGCCGCGATCGCGACGTACCCGAGCAGCGCGATGAACGCGAGCAGCACCGTGTACAGCGGTAGAACGACCGCGTTGCGCCGGATCACGTCCCGGGACCGGGTCGAGAGCACTCCGGTGATCGAATGCGGGTAGAGGAACAGCGCCATCGCCGAACCGAGCGCGAGCGTGGCGTAGGCAAGCATGTCCTTCGAGCCGGGAACGAGCGTGGCGCTCGGCCTGCGCCCGGCGGCGACGGCAGCGGCGTTGGACGCGTCGAACTTCGCGCCGGCCGCGTCGAAGATGTGCCCGAACCCGCCGAACCGGTGGGGGAGCACCACGACGGCCACCGCGACCACCAGGTAGATCAGAAAATCCTTGACGAACGCGAGCAGCGCCGGCGCCCGCAGCCCCGCCGTGTAGGTGCACACCGCCAACACCCCGAACGCGACGATCACCGGCAGATCCCGGACGAACCCGTTGCCCGATCCCGCCCCGACCCCCATCACCTCGAGCACCGCCTGCATCCCGACCAGCTGCAACGCGATGTACGGCATGGTCGCGACCACCCCGGTCACGGCGACGGCAAGCGCGAGTGTCTGCGACCCGTACCGCCCACGGACGAGATCCGCCGGGGTGACGAAACCATTGCGACGGGCGACGTCCCACATCCGCGGCATGATCACAAAGAAGATGGGCCACATCATCGTGGTGTAGGCGACGGCGTACCACCCCGACACCGCCCCCGAGGCGTACATCGCCCCCGGCACCGCGACGAACGTGTACGCCGTGAACACGTCCCCGCCGATGAGAAACCACGCCACGAACCCACCGAACCGCCGCCCGCCCAGCCCCCACTCGTCCAGGCTGTTCAGCCCACCCTTACCGCCTGCGCCGCCGGTGGCGCCCGGACCACCGCCGCCGCCGCGTCGCCACCGTGACGCCCAGAAGCCGACCACGGCAACCGCGACGAACAACACCGCGAACACGGTGAACTGCTCCCCGTGAAACGTCGCTCCCGGCTCCGCGTCCGCCGCGACCCCGGTCACGTGCCCGGCCCTTCGCCCGAGGACGGCTCGCCGGGTGCGGCGGGTCGCTCGATCCGCGTCGGACGAACCGGTTGACCGGGCTCGGCGTCGGGGTCGCGCTGCTCGGCGAGCATGGCGCGGTCATGCCGAGGATGCTCACCCAACCGATAGACGCGACCGGACCGGCTGGGTTGGCTGGTCCGGTCAGACAGCACAGACCCACGGTCCTGCTTGGACGGTGGGTCCTGCCTGGACGGTCGGGCCTGGCCCGGCCGAGCGGGGAAACGCCCCAGTAGCCAGACGCAGCCCGCCATGGCCACCGCCCCCACGGGCAGCCACAGCAGGGTGTACCAGTAGAAGAACGGCAGCCCCCACAGCTGCGGACCGCGCCGGGCATACGTCCCGACCAGCAGCATCGCCACGATCTGGGCGCCGAGGGCGGCGGCGACAACGATCCGGGCGGCGAGAGCCGCGCCCGCCATCCCCGGTGCTGTGCCCCCGACGCCGAGCCGCGTGATGCGCGGCTCGGCGTCCGGATCGGGCCGCTGTGCGGCCGTCGCACCACGCTCGGACGTCATGCGGAGGTCATCCGGAGTCTCCCCAGGCCAGGCCATATCTTAAAGTGATCAGCCTGTCACTCTAGAGGGTTATCGCGGTGCGCCGCCGACGATCTGCGCGGTTCGCGGTAGCACGATCGTGGTCTCGTGGATTCGCTGCGTCCGCGCCGGTGCCGGTGCCGACATCGGGTGATCAGCTCGAGGTTGCCCCCGCCGTGGCGGCGACGGTGGCGGCTGCGGCTGCCGCCTGCTGGGCCTCCTGGATGACCTTGCGGACGACCGGCGCGATCGGCGTCTGCTCCGTCGCGGTCCTGATCCGCTCCTTGGCGTGCCTGCGCTCGGCGCGTTGCGGTGCCACGACCTCCAACAGTCGGGACGGCCCGGCGAGCGCGAGCACCGTCGCCGTGCGCGGGTCGAGCGGACCGTCACCGGCCGCCGCCGCCCGCAGCCGGTCGACCACCTCGTCCCGTGCCTTGGTGTAAAGCACCGGATGGTGCGTCACCGGCACGAACAGGGCCACCCTGTCGCGGCGTCGGCCGAGCACCCCGGCGTCCACCAGCCCGTCCACCACCCGTGACCAGGCGCCGCCGAGCCCCTTGTCCATCCGGCGCAGCTGGTCGGCGGCCCGCCGTCCGCGCAGCGTGCCGAGCAGACAGTGGGCGTCCGCGAGCAGGGGATGGCTCGGTGCCAACCCCGCCGGGGCAAGGCGGCGACCGTCCTCGACGACGAGCCCGTCCAGGCCGAGCTCCGCCACCAGCGCCCCGCTGAGCGCGACGTTCAGGGGCGCGCGGGAACTGTTCACCGGCGTGCCGCGATCCGGGTCGAGCGCAAGCAGCAGAAGTTCTTCGGCGAGCAACATGGCGCCCCCTCGTGATCGTCCGCATGGCGCGGCCGGAAGTCCGAGGATCATGCCCCGGCGACCACCCGGGCAATCACCCGTCGCCTTCCGGACACCCGAACGCGACCATCTCTCGCACGCCCGGCTGGCCGGGTGGTTCGCTGGCCGAGGCCTGCCCGCGCGACCGGTCGATGGCCGCGGCCCACGGGCGTCGGGCGCCGAGACCACGCCATGATCAGGTCTTGCCGAGGCTTGGTGAAGGATCCGGGCCCTCGGTTCTTCACCAGGCCTCGGCAGGATGGCGTGAGCCCCGTTCGACCTTGGCTTTGTGCTATGCTGCGGCCCTTTCGTCGATGTGCCGCCGCCGGGGAGGGCGGCGTCGTCGCACGGTGGGACACCCCAAGTGGTGGACCTGGTACAGCAGGGCATGTCTGGGTTGCGGCGGTGAAATGCCGTCGGATGTCCGGGGTGGCGTCGCTGATGCGCACCGGGACGACGGGGCTGGCGCTCTCGGGAGCGCGTGGGGTGGCCGAGCCGGCGACACCGGGCGGCAGGGGATGACCGGACACCGGACCGGTCAGAGCCAGCCGGCGTCCTCGGCCACGCGCAGGGCTTCCATGCGGTTGCGGGTGTTGGTCTTGGCGATCACCGCGGACAGGTAGTTGCGCACGGTGCCCTCGGACAGGAACAGGCGGCCGGCGATGTCGGCGACCGTGGCGCCGTCGCGGGCGGCGACCAGGACATCACGTTCGCGCCCGGTGAGCGGGCTGGCGCCCCCGGCGAGGGTCGCGGCGGCCAGGGTCGGATCGACGACCCGTTCGCCGCGGGCGACCCGGCGGATGGCATCGGCCAGTGCCTCGGCGGGTGCGTCCTTGACGACGAAGCCGAGGGCACCGGCCTCCATGGCCCGGCGCAGGTAGCCGGTGCGGCCGAAGGTCGTCACCACAAGGATCTGGGTGTGGGGTGCGGTGGCCCGCACGGCCGCGGCGGCGGCGAGCCCGTCGATGCCGGGCATCTCGACGTCCATCAGGACGACGTCCGGGTGCAGTGTCGTGACCTGGGGGACCACCTCGTCGCCGCGACCGACCTGCCCGACGACCTCGATGTCGTCCTCCAGTGCGAGCAGCGCCGCAAGAGCCCCGCGCACCAGGTGCTGGTCGTCCGCCAGCAAGACCTTGATCATTGGTTGCCCGCCTGACCCTGATCCTGGCCCCGATCCCGACTCTGACCAGCGGCGACACCGACCGACAGCCGGGCGCCTCCGGCCGGACGGCTCAGGCCACCGTCTGTTGATGCGGACGTCAGGTCGCTGCCGGGTCGGGGTTCAGTGCCGGGTCGGGGTTCAGTGCCGGGTCGGAGTCCAGCGTCGGGTCGGGGTTCGACGTCAGGTCGGGGTTCGGCGGGGGCGACGTCGACGCGCAGCCGGAAACCGGGGCGGGAGCCGCCGGGGTCGGTCGGGGCGGCCGGACCGGTCCGCAGCCGCCCGCCACTGGCCTGCACCCGTTCGGCCAGGCCGGCCAGTCCCGTCCCGGCACGGGCAGGGTCACTGGACGGTCCGCGCCCGTCATCGACGATCTCGATGGACGAGCCGCCCGGGGTGATCCGGAGATGGTTGGCGCCGGAGTGGCGGACCGCGTTCGTCACGCCCTCCCGCACCACCCAGCCGAACAGTTCCTGCAGGTGCGCGGGGACCTCGTCGCTGGAGGCCGGGAGCTGGGCGCGGATGCCCGCGGCGGCCAGCACCTGGCGGGCGGCGGCGAGCTCGGTCACCAGGCTGACCTCACGGTAGCCGGCGACGGTGGCCCGTACGTCGGCCAGTCCCGCCCGGCCGAGTGCCGCGACCTGGGCCATCTCGTCGGCGGCCCGGGCCGGGTCGCGGGCGACGAGCTTCGAGGCGAGTTCGGCCTTGACGGTGATCGTGGTGAGCGCGTGGCCGAGCAGGTCGTGCAGGTCACGGGCGATCCGCAGCCGCTCCTGCTCCTTGGCGAGCCGTTCGATCTCCTGGTGGGCGCGGTGCAGCTCGGCCTGGTTGCGGGCGCCGGCCCGGACGCCGTGCATGGTGAGCGCGGCGAACAGTACCGGCGCGGACAGTGACCACTGCGGTCCGGCGGCCTGCCACCAGGCGATGCGCTCGGGTAGCCAGGTGTCGACGACGGCGATCACCAGCACCAGCGGGATGGACACGATCGGGCGCAGCAGCAGGCTGAGCGCGACGGCCAGGTAGACCGTCATGACCAGGCCGCCGCCGCCGACCGTCGGCAGGTAGACGGCGATGCACGCCGCCATCCCGGCGAGCAGCGGGTAGCGGTATTCCAGACGCCCCTCGAACACGGCGAGCGGCAGCACCCACAGGTAGATCGCGCAGAACACGGCCAACACGGCACAGCCGAAGGCGATCGTGGCGGCGTTGTCGTGCAGGTTCGTCATGTCCCCGACGGCATAGCCCAGGTAGATGAGGAAGACTCCACCGACCCGGCGCCAGCGCCAGGCACCCATCCCCGGCTCGCCGGGCTGGCGCCCCGGCGCGGGGGAGGTCAGCCAGCGTCGCAGCCCGTCGCCCATCGTCATCACCGCCGTCAGGTACGTAGCTGGTCGCGGACGTAGGCCCGTCCGGCGGCCGCGCCGAGCACGAGCGTCCACACCACCAGGGTCACCAGGCCGCGCACGCCGATCCAGCCGCCTTCGAGCACCGCCCGGCCGGCCTGCGCCGACCAGTACATCGGCAGCACCTTCACGATATCGGCCAGCCAGTCGGGAAAGTTCTCCACCGGAACCCAGATCCCACCGGCCAGGGCCAGCAGGCTGAACAGTCCACCGATGATGGCCTGCATGTTGTCGGGGCGGACGAGATAGCCCAACCAGATCGCGAACGCGCCGAGCGGCACCAGGCCAAGCAGGATGGACACGCCCGCGCCGACATAGGTGCCGGCCGACAGATGGACGCCGCGGATCGCGGCACCCGCGATGTAGACCCCGACGATCGGCAGGACCGCGAGGCTGAAGCCCACTCCGAGCTTGCCGAGCACGTACTGCTGGCCGGACAGCGCCGTCAGCCGCAGCTGTCGGTTCCAACCGATCGAGCGTTCCATCGAGATCCGACCGGCCGTGCCGAGCACGGCGTTCATCGCCCCGAACGACGCCATGCTGATCATGATGTAGGGGGCGACGGTGAGGCCGCCGAGGCGGTCGTCGGCCCCCGAGGCGCTGAACGCGCTGAACAGGATGACCGGCAGCACCAGCATGAAGATGAGCACCCGGGGATTACGCCAGGCCCGCCTGACCTCGGTGCGGACGTACCGCAGGTAGGTGGCGGCGGCCGGCGTCGGCTGGGCCCACGCCATGGTCCGGCCGTCCGTGCTGGCCTGGCCGGATGCTGTGCTGGCGGTCATCGGTAGGCCTCCGTCTGGTCGGCGCGGCGGGCCGCATGCGCTGGCTGGGCCGGGTCGGCCTGGGTTGGGTCGGCCTGGTCCGGAACGTCCGAGGTCAGGGCGACGAAGGCGTCCTCGAGGCCGGCGCCGACGACCTCGATGTCCTCGACGCGGGGGAAACCGGCGAGCAGGGCCCGCAGGGCCGCGTCACTGTCGGGGCAGGTCAGGGCGATCGACTCGCCGCGGTGCTCGACGCGGGCCACGCCGGGCAGCCCAGCGAGCGCCGACAACGTCGCCGCGTCCAGGCCACGCAGGGTCGCCCGGATGGTGCGTCCACCGACCAGTGCCTTGACCTCGGTGGTCGGGCCGTCGGCGATGACCTGGCCGCGGCGCAGCAGCACGATGCGGTCGGCGAAGTCGTCGGCCTCCTCCAGATAGTGGGTGGCGAACAGGACGGTGCGCCCGGTGGCCGCCCAGGCCCGCATCGACGACCAGAACGCCCGGCGGCTCTCCACATCCATCGCGGCCGTCGGTTCGTCGAGGACGATGAGATCGGGGTCGGGAAGCAGGGCGAGCGCGAAGCGCACCCGCTGGCGCTGCCCGCCGGAGAGCCGGTCGGTGCGGGATCCAGCGAGTTCGGCGATGCCGGCGCGAGCGAGAACATCGTCCACGGACAGTGCCGTCGGGTACAGGCCGCGCACCGACGCGAGCATCCGCTCGATGGTGATCTCCGGCAGCAGTCCGCCGTTCTGCAGCATCGCGCCCACCCGTCCGGCCACGCAGGCCTGGCGGGGGCTGCGGCCGAACAGGCGCACCTCACCGGTGTCCGGCCGGCTCAGGCCCAGCAGCAGGTCGATGGTCGTCGACTTGCCGGCGCCGTTCGGCCCGAGCAGCGCGACGATCTCGCCCGCGGCAATCGTGAGGTCCACCCCGTCGACGGCCTGCACACTGCCGTACCGTTTGCGCAGACCGCGCAGGGCCACACTCGGCGCCGCGACGGGCGATCCGCCCGGCACATCAAGGTCAGTGGTCATGAAGGCAAGCATCGTCATCGGCGGCAACGCTCCCCAGTCATGCCCGTCACCGGTTGACCATGACAGTTGTCATGGTCAACCGGCAGACGTGCGGCGCCGCACCGCGACGGACTCGGCCGCCGGATCGAGGGCCGGCCCGGACCGGGGCCGAGGGCGGATTGGGGAGCGGGGTGGCGCGGATGGACCTACGGGGCGCCACGAAGGTGCTGGCTCAGCGCACATGCGACCAATGAAGTACGTCACATCTACCGCTGACGTGAGATGGAGGGGCTAACGTTCCCTGCCGTGACGACTTCCGACTCCGCCGTGGCGTCCGCCCCGCAGGGCGCCGGTGCCGGCCGGGCCGCGGTGAGCGGCAACTACAAGTGGATCGCCCTGTCGAACACGACCCTCGGTATCCTGATGGCGACGATCAACTCGTCGATCCTGCTCATCGCGCTGCCGGACATCTTCCGGGGGATCAGGATCGATCCGCTGGCCCCGGGGAACACGTCGTACTTCCTGTGGATCCTGATGGGGTTCCTGCTGGTCACCGCGGTGCTGGTGGTCAGCCTCGGCCGGGTTGGCGACATGTACGGCCGGGTCCGGATGTACAACCTGGGCTTCGCGATCTTCACGGTGTTCTCGATCCTGCTCGCGGTCACCTGGATGCACGGCACGACCGCAGCCCTGTGGATCATCATCATGCGGGTCGGGCAGGGCGTGGGTGGTGCGTTCCTCTACGCCAACTCGAGCGCGATCATCACCGATGCCTTCCCGGAGAACGAACGCGGTTTCGCGCTCGGTATCAACGGCGTCGCGGCGATCGCCGGATCGTTCCTGGGCCTGCTCATCGGTGGTGTGCTCGCTCCGGTCGAGTGGCACCTGGTATTCCTGGTGTCGGTACCGATCGGGGTGTTCGGGACGGTCTGGGCGTACCTGAAGCTCAAGGACAACGGTGAGCGCCACCCGGCCCGGATCGACTGGGCCGGCAACATCAGCTTCGCCGTCGGGCTGGTCGCGATTCTCACCGGGATCATCTACGGTCTGCAGCCCTACGGCGGGCACACCATGGGCTGGACCAAGCCGTTCGTGCTGATCTGCATGGTCGGCGGGCTCGCGGTGCTGATCGGGTTCGCCGTCATCGAGCTGCGATCCCCGGACCCCATGTTCCGGCTGACCCTGTTCCGCAGCCGCGGGTTCCTGATGGGCAGCCTCACCGGGCTGCTCAGCGCGCTCGCCCGCGGTGGCCTGCAGTTCATGCTGATCATCTGGCTACAGGGCATCTGGCTGCCGCTGCACGGCTACAGCTTCGAGCAGACCCCGCTGTGGGCCGGCATCTACATGATCCCGCTCACGGTCGGCTTTCTGCTCGCCGGCCCGCTGGCCGGGCGCCTGTCCGACCGCTACGGCGCCCGTCCGTTCGCCACGTTGGGCCTCGTCCTGATGGCCGCGGCGTTCCTGCTGTTCGACGTGCTGCCGATCAACTTCAACTACGTCGCGTTCGCGGCGGTCCTGCTGCTCATGGGCCTGACCATGGGCCTGTTCGTCGCGCCGAACACCAGCTCGGTGATGAACTCCCTGCCCCCGGACGGTCGTGGCGCCGGCGCCGGCATGCTCAACACCTTCCAGAACGCCGCGAGCGTGCTGTCCATCGGCGTGTTCTTCACCATCGTCGCGCTGGGCCTCGCATCGTCGCTGCCCGACTCGATGTTCTCCGGCCTGGTCGGCCAGGGCATCGACCCCGCCACGGCCCACCAGGCCGCGAACCTGCCCCCGATCGGCAGCCTGTTCGCCGCGTTCCTCGGCTACAACCCCACCCAGCAACTGCTCGGCCCGGCCGCGCTGAACTCCCTGCCCCCGGACAGGGCCGACTTCCTCACCGGCCACACCTTCTTCCCCAACCTCATCTCCGGCCCGTTCGCGGACGGTCTGCACCTCGCCTTCGCCTTCGCCGCCGGTATCTGCCTGATCGCCGGGGTCCTGTCCTGGCTGCGCGGCCCCGACGCCGTCCGTCCGCGCCGTGGGTCGGGAGCCGCCACCCACGAGGGCGTCGGGATGGCCCTCGCCGACGTCGGTGACCTGGCCTCCCTCGAGGACGGCACCGGCGGGACGCTCGCCGCCACCAGCTCGGAGGCCACGGCTCGCCCCCCCATCGTCGGACGACGCGATGCGGAACAATCGCAGGGTGGGTGACACAGCCGCAGTGCCTGAGGCAACCGTCCTGACGTCGGCGCGATCCGGGAAGGTGGGGCCGGAGCTGCGCGGGATCGGGCAGGCGGCGCAGGAGCTCGGGGTCTCCATCCGGGCGCTGCGGTACTACCAGGAGATGGGCCTGATCACCCCGTCCGGGCGGACGGCGGGCGGCAACCGGCTCTACGCACAGGAGGATCTCGATCGGGTTCGGCGGATCCGGGAGCTGCAGACCCTGCTGGGCTTCAACCTGGACGAGATCCGGCTGATCCTGGCGAGCGAGGACCGGCTCGTCCAGGTACGGGTCGAGTACCGGGCGACGTCCGACGACGCCGACCGGATGCGGTTGCTGATCGAGGCGCAGCAGACCTATCAGCGGCTTCGGGACGAGGTCAGCGACAAGATCAGGCGGCTGGCGGTGTTCCGCGACGAACTCGACGAGCGCCTGGCCACCAACGAGCGGGTACGCACCGCCGTCGTCGGTGCCCAGGCCGCCGAGGCGGTCACGGTGGAGTCCGCGGCAGCTCGACAGCCAGCAGAGCAACATCGTCGCTGAGGGTCGCGTGCGTCCACGCGCGAACGCGTCGGGCCAGGTCGTCGACCGCGTCGTCCAGACTGTGGTCGTAGCCGGCGCCGGGATCGGGGCTGAGATCGGCGAAGGCGGCTTCCACCTGGGGCAGCAGCGGGAAGAACTGGCCGGTGTCGGGGTGGCGGGCCTCGCTGATGCCGTCGGTGTAGAAGAGCAGGCGGTCGCCGGGCTGGAGCGTGACGCCCACGGTGTTGTCGTCGCCGGCCAGCAGGCCCAGCGGCGGTAGGCGGATCCCGACGTTCAGCGGATGGGCATGGCCGTCGCGTACCAGCAGGGGATCGGGGTGGCCGGCGTTGACCAGAGTGAGGCGGTGATCGTCCACCTGGCCGTTGTCGATCTGGACGACGACGGCCGTGACGAAGTCGTCCAGGCCGCACACCACGGCGGCCTCGACGTCCAGGGCGGTGAGCAGGGCGAACGGGGTGTACGCCTGGCGGGCGACGAGTCGGAAGCAGCCGAGCACGCGACTGGCGATGCGGACCGCACCGAGCCCCTTGCCCCGCACGTCCCCGATGATCAGGCGGGTGCCCCAGGGGGTGTCGAGCACCTCGTAGAGGTCTCCGCCGATGCGCGCCTCGGCGGTGGCGCTGGCGTAACGGGCCGCAAGCCGCAGGGTGCCCGAGGACGGCGGAACCGGCGTGAGAATCGACTGCTGGGCCACCTCGGCGACCCGGCTGACGTTCTGCAGCTTGGTCTCCCGGCGGGTGTTGTAGCGGCTGGCCAGCACCGCGAGCACCCCGCCGAGCGCCACCCCGCCCAGCCGGACGGCCTGCGCGGTGGGCCCCCCGCCGGCCTGCCCGAACAGATCGTCGTGCAGGCCGAGCAGGACACCGTCGAGTACGGCCAGCACGCCGTAGAGCGCTGTCAGCGGTGGCCCGGCGAAGGTGGCGGCAAGCATCGGGCTCAGGACCGCCAGCTCCAGCACGGTCCACTCCCGGTTGGCCAACGTCAGCCCCGAGACCAGCAGGAGCATCAGCAGCGGGAGCGCCCGGATGAACCACCGAACCTGCCCGGCAGCAGATCCGGCCTGGTCAGGGGCGCGATGCGGGCGCCTCATGCCAGAGCGCATACCCGCACCCGACGTCGGCGAAGCCCCGGCCAGACCGGCCGGTGTGGCGGCGCGGTCGGGCCGGGAGGCGGTCAGCCGTGTGCGTGGGAGTTCGGTGTGAGCTGGCCGCGGGCGAGCTGACCGAGGAAGTCGGTGTTGTCGTAGTAGTGGTGCGTCTCGGTGATACGCAGATCCTCGGTCACCTTCGCGACGGTGATACCGAACATCTCGATACGCTCGCCGGTTGGCTCCACCCCCTTGTAGGGTCCGCTGAACGTCCCCCAGTGCCGCCACTTGAACGTGATGGTGGGCGGCGGCGAGTAGACCTCGAGCACCTCCCAGAAGAAACCACCCGGAAAGGCCTGGTGAAACACGTCATGGGACGACTCGAAGGTCTCCTGTTCCGCCGAGTAGTACGGGTTCTCCCCGATCAGGACGTTGTAACTGCCCCGCTCGGCCAGCTCCGCGCTGCCGACCGGCTGCCCGCCGTTGACGCTGACCAGCACCTTTTCCGCGACCATGCTGACCCAGTCGGCGGGGTTCTTCTTGTGCGACAGCTCCATCTCGAACACCTGCACGACCCGCTCCACGATGTCCGCGAGGGAGCCGGGCGCGTGCTGCGAGGTGCGTTCCGCCGGCATGTCCCGATGGGACAGGTGGTAGTCCGGTGGTTCGCCGTCCCGCCAGTCCGCGTCGGCCGAGGCGGCGATGACCGCCTCCCGACCCTGCACGTGCAGAGGCTGGTCGGGTGTCGCAGTGTCGGTCACGCGTACATCCTCTCCTGGTTGTCGAACACCCTGTCGTGGCGAGGCCATGACAGGACCGGCTCCGGATGTGCTCCTCGCGCGGGCATGGTTGACCCCCGTTTATGGCTTGGAATGTGAACGAGGACACCGAGGACACCCGGGAGCGGCTGCCGATCAATGACGCGTGAAATTGTCCCTGAACGGATGCATTTTTGGAAGAGCCGGAAGTCCGTCAACGACAGCCCGGTCGTCCCCGCCGTCTGCCGGTCGCGCATGGCACAATGCAGCCCCGTCGATCTGTTCGGGCGGCCCCGTCGACCGGTTCGGCCGACTGCGTTCCAGGCTGGACGGGCCTGTTGGTGGTGCGTTTCCTGCGCCGGCCTGTTTCGGAAATGATGCGCGGGTGGGGATGGCGGAAGCGGCATGGATGTGCGTTACGGGGGCATGGCGGGCTGGCCTGACCAGGTCCTGGCCGCAGCGGCCGGTGGATGCGAGCCTGAGTCGGGTGTTGCAGGTCGGTGGCTCGCCGCCACCACGGCGGTGGCAGTGGCGGCGGTGCGCAGCCGGGCCGCCGACGATTGCCGACGACGGTCGCCGCTGGCGGCCGACCTGGGTCGTTGGGTAACCGAATGGGGGTAGAGGCACCACCGGAACGGGCTAGCTGCGATCCTCTTACCAGCCAATTCTGACTATAAATGGCGTGGCTAGAACAAACTGGCCCGTAGATGTTGACCGGCCGTTCACTCCGCGCTGCCACCCTCGGCTCGGCGCATCGGGCGACCGCGTCCGGCAGAACGTCAGGGAAGGGATCGTGATGGGTGACCAGGACCAGCCGTGGGCACAGGTACGGGCGCGGGCGCGATGAGCGGGCCACTGATCGTGGGTGTGGACGCCGGCTGTGTCACCCTGCATGACGCCGATCTGCTCGTGCACCGGCTGGTCGAGGCCCTGGAACTGCCCGCGGACACGGTGGCCTGCACCCACACCGTCGGCGCGGGCACCGGGCACGTCGCCCTGTCGTTCGCCCTGCCGGTGGGTTGGCGGGACCAGGCGGCCTGGCGCCGGGTTGCCTATCTCGCCGGCGATCTCGCCGCCGCCGAGCTGACCGCGGCCAGGCGGGCCGCCGCGGGGTTGGGCCGTGGCACCGGCGCCGCGGCGGCCGACCTGGCGCTGACCGGGTTCGTCGAGGTCGAGGCTCTGATCTACGGTCCGGTCGGGGTGGCCACCGCCGCGGAGCGCATCGGCCCGCCCGTGCTCGCGGACGGTGCCGCCCAGGCCGTCGCCGACCACACGGAGCGCCAGGGCGGCCGGGCGGTGGTGTACCCGGGAGTCAGCCGGCTGCGCGGGACGGTGTCGGTGGAGACGGTGCTGGGACAGACGGCGGTCGGCCGGGTGGTCGCCCCCGTGGGCCAGGCCGCGCCGCGCCGCTCCGATCTGCTGCGCACCCGCAACCACGTCCGTCCGGTGTGGCGTGACGGGGTCCTGACCCTGCACGCCGCCGCCGAACGCGGCCGGGTGTTCGCACCGTCCGAGGTGCCGCCCACGTCCGAGTCCGTGGCGCCGGCGCCGGCAGCCGCAGCCACCTCCACCCCCGCCGCCGTCCGACCCCGGTAGCTCCGTCCGCCGACCCCGGTAGCCATCGGACCTGGTGGCGCGGTCCACGCGGTCCATGAGCGTTTCCGGCTGTGGTCAGGTGCTGGGGCAGCTGCGGGCACACCATCCGGGGCGGTACCCGGTACCCGGTACCCGGTACCCGGTACCCGGTACCCGGCGACTGGTGTGACACAGCGTGACCAATGTGGTCTTGCGGGTCGAGGCGATCTCGGGCGTGTCGATCAAGGGGGTCCTTCTGCCGGGGTCAGACCGAAATTTTGTCTGCTTCGTCCCGGTGGAAGGACCCATCCGCTTCATCTGGCCGCCGGCGTCGACAACGGCCCGTGACGGCGGCGAGGTCGGCCGTCGAGACCAGCCCGTGGGGTGCCGTGACATCGGATGGCGTCCGGAGATGGTGCCCGGAGATGGCGCCCGGACAACACCGGAGAGCACCGAGGTATGGCGACGGATGCCCGGCCAGCCACAGCCGACGGCTGCCCGCCTGGTTCACACCTCGTGGTGCTGCCTGCGATCGGAGAGGCGGTTCGCAGGACGAAGCACCGACCGCAGCCCGGGCCGGCCGGTCAGTAGGTACAGGACGGCGCGTCCGGTGCCGCGGGCGCGGGTGCGGGGCCACCGGACGGTGCCGTGGCGCCCCCTGCGCCACCGGTACCGGTACCGGCTGAGCCAGGGGCCGGGCTGGGGGTGAGGGTCGGGGTCACGACGGCGGTGAAGTCGGAACCCAGGACGAGCTGGACACCGGTGATGGACGCATCGGCGACGAGCGCCGCACCGGGCACGGCGGCGGCGACGGTGCGGGCCTCGGCCTCCTGTCCGGGGCCGTAGCTGACCCGGGACGTCTCGTGGGTGAGCACCGAGGCGTTGCCGGAGTTGCGGGCGTGGAAGCCCTTGGCGGTCAACTGACCGGTGACCTTCGCGGCGAGCCCGGCCCGCGAGGACCCGTTGTAAACCGAGACCCTGACCTGGGACGGCGCGGCGGTGGCGCCAGGGCTGAGCGCGGGGCCGGTGGCGGCGCCGGTGTCGTCGCTGACGGTGGCGCCCTCGACGCGGCCGCCGAGCGGAGCGACGAGCCGGGCGAGGTCGTCGGGCTGGTAGAACTGCACCGAGGCGCGGACGCCGTGCAGCATGATGTCGCCGAGGTCGTCAACGGCGCCTTCGGCTCGGGTCGGCGCATGGGTGGGTACGGTCTGCATCTTGATGCCACCGTTGGTCAGACCGCGAATCCGGGTTCCCAGCGACAGCAGGTCGGCCGGCTTGGTGTTGTCGTCGACGGTGAGTGCGCCTGCGGCGGTCGACACGAGCCGCTGAGTTTTGAGCGGGTTCGTCAGCGTGTCGCCACTCATGATCTTGTGGAACATGGCGCCGATGAACTGCTGCTGACGGGCGATACGGTCGGTGTCGCCGGCGGGCAGTCCGTGCCGCTGGCGGACGAAGGCCAGCGCCTGCTCACCGTTGACCTGGATCGTCCCTGGGCCGCCCCGGAAACCACTCATCGGGTCGTTGGTGTTCGTGCTGGTTCGCCAACGGCCACTGTCGTCCTGGAAGCGCTGCGCCGGCCCGTCAAACGGCTTGATGCACACCTCGACGCCGCCGATCGCGTTGGTGATCTCCCGGAAGCCCTGCAGGTCCATCGAGAGGTAGTGGTTGACCTCCATGCCGGTCAGGCTCTGCACGGTCTTGACCAGCAGCGAGGCGCCGCCCGAGGAGATCGCCGAGTTGAACTTGTCCTTACGGGCGGCATGATGTTTGCCGTCGGCATCGGTGTATTCGGGAATCGTCACGTACATGTCACGCGGAAAAGAGATCATCGTGGCGGTGCCGTTCTCGTCCAGATGCGCGAGAATCGTTGTGTCGGAGCGCTGCCCGTCAAGACCCGGCCGGTCATCGGTGCCAGCGATCAGGTAGTTCGCCTTGGCGACGCCACCCGACCCGTGCTCCGACCCGAGTCCGAGATCGATCCGGTTGACTTTCCCGTTGATCCACGAATAGGTGGCCCAGCCACCGACGGTGACCAGTAGCACGCAGCAGGACAGAAACGACAGGACCGCCAGCAGGCCGCGCCGACGCCGCGGTGGGCGCCCTCCACCCGGAGCGGGCCGCCCGGCCCGGCCGGGTCCGGAACCCCGTGGATCCAACCGGGGTGGAAGTACTCGCGTGTCGCGCTGCAGCTGCGGTGCGGTCACATCCCACCTTTCCTCGAGGGGCCCTGCGGGCAGGGTCCGACGTAGTGCGGAAAGTAACACGTATGGGTGGATGGCTCCCCCCGGGGGTGCGCCATTCTTTCCGCGTATCGGACACGATGCACCGCACTCGGTGAAGCGCGACAGGGACCCCGGCAGACGGGTGCGGGCGGCCCGGGCAGGGTGCTGTCGGGGGCGCCCGGTCAGCCGGTGGGAACCGACCAGTGCACCCGGGTACCGCCGCCGGGCGGGCACTCGAGGCGGAACGTGCCACCGAGCCCCTCGGCCCGGCTGCGCAGGTTCGCCAGGCCGCTGCGCCGCGTGGTCGGGCCGATCCCCACCCCGTTGTCGACGACGTCGACGGTGACCTGCGCGTCCGCCGCCCGTACGGTCACCTCGACCGAGCGGGCGGCGGCATGCCGGGCGGCGTTGGACAGCGTCTCGCGCACCACGGCGGTCAGATGGTCGCCGACAGTCGCGTCGATCGCGCTGTCGACCGGGCCGTCCAGATGCAGCCGGGGAGTGAAGCCGAACGCCTCGGCCATGTCGTCGATGATGCCGAGGATCTTCGCCCGCAGGCCGCTGCCGGTCGCCGGGGTGGAGCGTCCCCGCAGCTCGAAGATGGTCTGCCGGATCTCCCGGACGGTCTCGTCGAGGTCCTCGACGTAGGTGTTCATCCGCTCGGCGCGTTCGACGCGCTCTTCGCTGGCGGCCAGGCCCTGTAGGCCCATCGCCACCGCGAACAGCCGTTGCATCACATGGTCGTGCAGGTCACGGGCGATGCGGTCGCGGTCTTCCAGCAACGACAGCCGCCCGCGCGCCGCGCGGGACCGGGCCAGTTCCAGGGCGAGTGCGACGTGCGCGGCGAACGCGGCGGCGAGCTCCAGATCCTCGTCGGTGAACAGACCGCTGCCGCGCCGCCGGCCCAGCACCAGTGCCCCGGATGTGACCTGGGACGCGATCAGCGGCACGATCATGATCGGGCCGACATCGAGCCCGTCGAGCTCCGAACCGCCGAGCGCGTGCACCTCCGCGGCGACCAGTGGTGCCCGGTTGCGCACCGCCCGGCCGGCAAGCGACGCGTCCATCGGCACCTGCCGGGTTCGCAGCAGGTCCGCGTCATGACCTTCGGCGACGTCGTAGGTGAGCGCGCCGGCCGCCGGGTCGCACAGGGCGAGCGCGGTGGTGTCCGCGCGGGCGACGTCCCCGGCCCGCGCCACGATCAGCTCGAGCGGGTCGTCGCCGTCGGCGAGCAGATGCCGGGTGATGTCCGCGGACGCCTGCGACCACAGCTGACGGTGCTGCGTCTCGCCGAACAGCCGGGCGTTGTCGATGGCCACCCCGGCGTTGGCGGCCAGCGCCTGGACGAGCTCCTCGTCCTCGGCGGTGAACACCCGGCCGCCCCGCTTCTCGGTGAGGTACAGATTGCCGAAGATCTCGTTGCGGACCCGGATCGGAACGCCGAGAAACCCCTCCATCGGCGGATGGCCCGCCGGGAAGCCCACCGCCCCGGGATGATCGGCGATGTCGTCGAGACGGACCGCGGCCGGCTCGGCGATGAGCAGCCCCAGCACCCCGTCGCCGCGGGGGGTGCGCCCGATCGCCTCGACCACACCCGGGTCCATCCCGACGTGGATGAACTGCTCCAGGTGACCGTCGCGGGCGATCACCCCGAGCGCCCCGTAGCGGGCGTCGACCAGCTCGCAGGCGGACTCCACGATGCGTCGCAGCACCACGTCAAGGCTCAGATCGGCGGTGATCATCCGGTTGGCCCGCAGCAGCCCGCGCAGCCGGCCCTGGGTGGCCAGCACGTCCTGGGCCCGGTCGACCAGCTGGGCCAGCAGCTCGTCGAGCTCGAGCCGGGCGACCGCCGGAAAGATCAGCTCGCCCGGAGCCGCCTTCGCCCCGTCCCCCCCGGACCCATGCGTCCCACCCGGACGTGCCGGACCCGCGGCGTGTGGGGCGTGCGGGATGACCTCGGGGTCAGCATGCGGATGGCGCGGTGGCCAGTCGTCGGTCGTCGGCATCGCCTGGCCCTCCTGTCCACCCTCCATCATGGTCACCGCGGCGCTGACCGGCGCCGGCCGGCCGCGGTGTTGTCGTCCTCTCGATCCTCGGCGCGGGCGCCCGCGCTGCCCAGGGACCTACGGCCCGCGCACCCCAGTCGTTGCGACCGACCTCCCCAACCGTGTCGGCCCGCGCTGGGTAGCTCCGGTGGGGCCGTCGGACGTCCCAAGCCGGTGGTCTGCGGTCAGCGGTCGGTGTGCAGCACGATGTCGGCGCGGGAGCGGGTGTCGTCCTGGTCGAGCAGGGCGCTTTCCTGCGCGGCCCAGGCATCCCAGTGCCCGGTGTAGACGTCCCCGTCGCGGGCGAGGGCGCGGGTGCGCCGCAGCGCCACCGGCGCCTCCAACCAGACCAGCAGGCTCAGATACGGCGCCGCCGCCCGCGCACCGGCGCCGACCCCCTCGACGACGAGCAGCCCACCCGCAACCGTCAGCGGACGTGGCTCCTGCCAGGCCCGGGCCGTCCAGTCGTACCGGGGCACCCGGGGGGTACGTCCGGCGGCGAGCGGCACGAGGACCTCGGCGACCAGCCGCCCGACCCCGGCGGCCAGGCCGTCCCAGCCGCCGTAGAGATCCTCCAGGCTCACGCACGGCGCGGGCAGCGCCTGGCCCAGCCGGGCGGCGAGGGTGGTCTTGCCGGCACCCGAGCGTCCGTCGAGGGCGAGTACCCGCACGTCACCGGCCCGCGCCGGAGCCGCCCGCAGTGCCGCCGCCAGCCTGGACAGGTCAGGCCCGCGGAGTTCGGATCCGGACCCGTCGGGCTCGGACGTGTCGGGTCGCGAAACGTCCACCGGCAGATCAGGTACCGAGCTGGGGCGAGACCCGCGGCTGGACGCCGGCCTGCGGCTGGGCCTGCGGTTGTGGGCTGCCTTCGGGCTGCGACCGTGACTGGTCCGTGGCCGTCGGGCCGGTCTGCGGTGCGTCGGGCCGGGTGGGCGGCGGAGCATGGTTGACGAAGTCCTTGGGACGGATCAGGAACAGGGCGATGACCCCGCCGACGAGCGCGATGACCCCGGCGACGACGAGCAGGTCGTTGATGGCGCCGGCGAAGCCGGTACGGATCGCGTTGCCGAGCGCGGCGCGGGCGTTCGGGGCGGTGCCGGCGAACAGGCTGTCGGCCTCGCCCTGACGCAGGGTGTCGGCGATGCGGTCACCCTGGCCACGTAGCGCCGGGACACCGTCCAGCGTGCCGTTGATGCCGCTCGCCAGCCGGGACGAGAAGATCGACCCGAGCGCGGCGATGCTCACCGCCATGCCGATCTGCCGGAACGTCGTGTTCGCACCGGAGGCCATCCCCGTGCGGGCGGGCGGCACGACCCCTACGGCGGTGGATGCCAGCGGTGGGTTCACCATCCCGCTGCCGAACCCGGCGACGAGGAAGCCGGGGATCAGGTGCGTCCAGTCACTTCCGGCGTCCAGACCGGTCATGAGCAGCAGGCCGATGCCGGTGAGCAGCAGGCCCGGGCCGACCAGAAACCGCGCGGGCACCATGCTGCTGAGCCGGCCGGCGGCCGTCGAGGCGACCAGCGCCACCATGCTGACCACAAGCATCCGCAGGCCGGTGCCGAGCGCCGAGTACCCCAGGTCGTTCTGCAGGAACAGCACCAGGTAGACGAACATCGCGTACAGCGAACCGTTGATCGCCATCGCCGCGATCGAGCCGCCGAGGAAGGTCGGGGTGCGCAGCAGCGACAGGTCGAACATCGGATGGGCGACCCGTGTCTCCACCAGCGCGAACATGACGATCATCGCCGCGCCGCCGATGATGCAGGCCAGCACCGCGGTCTCCGTCCAGCCCGCCTCACCCGCGCGGATCAGACCGTAGACGAGCCCGACCAGGCCCGCGGTGAGGGTGGCGAACCCGGCCCAGTCCGGCCGGTGGGCCACCGGCGGGCGGGACTCCGCCACCTTGCGCAGCGTCAGTGCGATCGCGACGACGCCGATCGGCACGTTCACCAGGAAGATGCCCCGCCAGCTGATCCCGGTGGTGATCAGGCCACCGAGAATCGGCCCCAGCGAGGTGGCGATACCGGTGACCGCCCCCCACACCCCGAAGGCAACACCGCGGTCCCGACCGCGGAAACTATGCGCCAACAGCGCCAGCGAGGTGGCGAACAGAATGGCGCCGCCGACCCCCTGCACCCCCCGGGAGGCAATCAGCATCAGCGCCGACTGGGAGAGGCCGCACAGCAGCGACCCGACGGTGAAAATGCCGAAGCCGACGACGAACAGCAGCCGCCGCCCGTACAGATCGGCCAGTGACCCGGCGGTCAGCAGCAGCGACGCCAGTGTCAGCGCATAGGCGTCGATCACCCACTGCACATCCGCGAAACCGGCGTGCAGGCCGGTCTGGATCTCCGGCAACGCGACGATCACGATCGTGACGTCGAGCAACAACATGAACGTGGCGCTGCAGACGACGAGCAGCGTCCACCATTTCCGATCCATGAATCTCCCCCGGTATCCGCCGTGTGCAGCACGCCTTCTGCCGCTGTGCGTGGGTGGTGTCGTGCGTGGGTGATGTCGTGCGTGGGTGGCGCCCCATGCGTAGATGGTGTGCGCCGCGCCAGGGCAGTGCGACGTGTCGAGATCAGCGTAGGGATCGACTGACCGTCGGTCAATGCACTGACTCGTGGTCAGTCGGCCACGATAGGATCGAGGTGAGCCGGGGGAGGCGCCCGTGGTGACGGGGTTCGGAATAGCGCAACCAGTGCCACAGGGGTGTCTTGGTCGGTACTGTCGACCCACTGGGAGGTGGCGTGTCCAGGTACCGGTCGGCCGATGAGCGCAGGTCGCAGCTGATGACCGCGGGCGCGGAACTGTTCGCGGCCAAGGGGTACACGGCGACCACGCTCGACGACATCACTCGCCGTGCCGGCGTCTCGAAGGGCCTGTTCTACCAGTACTTTCCGTCCAAGGAAGAGCTGGTGTTCGCCCTCCAGGAGAAGGCCTCCCGCGAGTTCGCCGCCCGGGTCGGCGCCGCGGCCGCCGCCCGGGCCGACTGGCCCGGCAAGCTCGACGCGGTGGTCCTGGTCTGCTTCGAGCACTTCACCGGTTGCGACGCCATGGGTGGATCGCTGTTCCAGCAGCTGCCCGGCGAGCTCGCCGATCCGCGCGGCCCCGGCTCGTCCGGGCACAAGGCAGCCCACCAGCACCTGGTCGAGGTGATCGGCGGTCTGCTCCATGCCGGAGTCGCCGCCGGCGCCTACCGCATCGACGACGTCGAGGCCACCGCCCTGCTGTTCTTCACCGCCCTGCATGCCTTCGTCCGCTCCCTGCGCCACGAGAACGACAGCGTCAGCGACGTCCGTCTGGTCCGTGCCGCCCAGAACCTCGTCCGTGGCGCCGCCGGTATCCCCACCAGTACCCCCACCGGCCTCCCGTCCCTCTCCGTTGCCGTCGCGCCCACGGGTCCGGCCGTCGCTCCTGCAGACCCGGCCGTCACCTCTGCGGGCATCGACCTGGGCGGTTCCGCGGTCATTTCCCGCGGCTAGACGTTGGCCCTGACGGTGCGGACCTCCACCTGACGGTGCGGCGGTCGATCCCTGGTGGAGCAGCGCGAAGCTCCTTGAGGTCCGTGTCGTGGACGGACGTCGTCCTGGCTCGGGAGCGTCATTTCCGGCAGTGGAACTCGTGGTCGGCACACACGTCGAGGGACGACGGCCTCATGTGGAGGGTTGTTCCGGGATTCGGGGCTGATTTCCCGAACAACCCTCCACATGTCAGCCGGGTGGGGCAGTTCCTCGTGGTTTGTGTCGCAAGGGCCGCGGGGTGAGGGCCGCAGGCGGGGGCGAGCTCGGAGTCAGAGGCCGGGCGGTGGGGCGCTGCCGCGTAGGCGTTCGAGGGCACGGCGATCGCGTTTGGTGGGGCGTCCGGCGCCGCGGTCACGGGTGGCGACCAGCGCCACCGGCTCGCGCTCGACCGGCGGGCTGTGATCGATGTAGCACTCGGTGGCAACGGGCGCACCGACCCGGCGCCGCAACACGCGGGTGATCACGACGACGCGTTCCCGGCCCGCCAGCCGGACCCGGATCTCGTCCCCGCCGCGTACCGGATGGGCCGGCTTCACCCGCTCGCCGTTGAGTTTCACGTGCCCGGCCCGGCATGCATCCGTTGCCTGGGAACGGGTCTTCACCAACCGCACACACCAGATCCAGGTGTCGACCCGGGCGGACTCCTCGGCTGGCGCCATGGACGTGACTCTACGAAGGAGAGGGCGCCTGCGCGCGCTGTTTTTTCCGCTGCTGCGCCTGGATGAGCCGGACGCGCAGCCGGCGCATCGGCGGGCGGGTCACCGCGTAGACGGCGGTCGGGACCTTCAGCCGCCAGTGTTCGAGCAGCCGGTAGTCATCTGCGGGGACCAGCCGGGCGGCCAGGTCGGGCCGCTGGCGGTGCAGGTAGCGACGTCCGCGGGCGGCATGCAGCGGATCCGAGGCGATCGCGATGGTGCGCGCCGACTCAAGCCATGGCACCGTGAGCCCGACGTTCTCCCAGGTGCTGGTCGCCGCGGTCTCGGTCAGAATCTGACGCGCCGGCATGCCGAGGACGTCGCGTGCGTGGGCGGCCATCGTCTCGGCCTCGGTGGGTGCGCCCGGTGGCCCGCCACCGCTGAAGATCAGCCGGCTGTCCTCGCCCGGAGCGAGCGAGCGCACCCCTATCTCGGTACGCCATCGTTGCAGTGGATGCAGCCTGCCGTGACGCGTCGCCGGGAAGCCCAGCACCAGCACGACCTGTGCCCCATCCGACCGGCAGGACGATCCTCGCCGGTCCGACCGCCCTGTGCCGGGTGACGGTGCCGTGTCGGCTGACGGTGCCGTGCCGGTCGGGTGCTGCGTGCTGATCGGCTGTGCTGGCGGAGCGACGTGGGTGCCGTCGCCGTAGAGACGACGGGAGGCCTGCCAGTGCAGACCCTCGGCCAGCCCGATCGGCACCACCGCGACGGCCACCACCGCGGCCATCACCCCTGCTGCTGCCGGTGGGCGTGGGCGGTGGCATGCGGGCACACCCCCATCCAACACCGCTCCTGACCGTTTTATGAGTTTTTGGGACGATGAGGCCGGCTTTCCGGCCGGTGTCGGCAGTTCTGCGCCGGATGGCCAGCGGTGCCTCGGCGGACAGTGCGGCAGGGGATGGACAGTGCCGCAGAGGGTGGACCCAGTGCCGCAGAGGGTGGACCCAGTGCCGCAGAGGGTGGATCCGGTGCCGCACAGTAGGGTCGGATGAGGGACAGCGACGTCCAAAGGAGGCGCATGAGCGTGCGGCCGTTCCGGTTCGGTCTGAACATCCTCGAGCTTGCGGGGCCGCTCGAGGTGGCGGCGCTGGCCCGGCGCGCGGCCGAGCTCGACTACGACGTGCTGCTCGTGCCGGACCATCTGGGTATGCCGGCACCGTTTCCCACTCTGGTCGCGGCGGGGGCCACCGCCGGGCTGCGGCTGGGCACGTTCGTGCTCAACGCGGCGTTCCATAACCCGGCGCTGCTGGCCCGGGAGGTGGCGTCCACCGACGTGCTGACCGGCGGACGGCTCGAGCTGGGCATCGGCACCGGGTATGTGGCCGACGAGTTCGCTGCCGCCGGCATCGCCTATGGCACCGCCCGCGACCGGCTGGACCGGCTCGGTGAGGTCGTCGATGCCGTCTACGCACGGCTGGCTGACCCCGAGCTCGTACCGCGGCCGACGCAGCCGCGGGTGCCCCTGCTGATCGGCGGCAACGGCAACCGGCTGCTCACCCTGGCCGCCGAGCGCGCCGACATCGTGGCGTTCACCGGTGCGACGCCGGCCCCGGGGGATCCCAGTGCCTTCCGGGTCCTGGCCGGGGAGGCGTTCGCCGAACGGGTCGCCTTCTTCGAGCGGGCCGCCGGGGCACGGGCCGGCGAGATCGAACGCAACCTGCTGGTGCAGGACGTGGTGCTCACCGACGACCGGGACGCGGCTCTCGCCGCCCTGGCCGAGCGGTTTCCGTACCTGAGCGCCGCCGAGTTCGCCACCGTCCCGGTCCTGCTCGTCGGCACCGTTGCGCAGGTGGCTGCCCAGGTGCGGGACCTGCGCGACCGGTTCGGCATCACCTATCTCACTGTTCTGCACCCCGCCCTGGAGCGCTTCGCCCCGGTGATCGCCGCCCTGCGCGGCACCTGAGACCGCGTCCCGCCTCCCCGCGCATGATCCAGTCAGGTGCCGTTGTGCGGGACGAATATTCGATGGGCAATGCCGGGTGACGCTGGGACGATCCGGCGATGACGGTCGAACGGCCCGCGGGGACGGCGGCGGGAGAGCCCGGGTTCGAGGAGCTGGTGGCGCAGGCGGCAGCCGTGTCGGTGGATGGCTGGGACTTCTCCTGGCTGGAGGGTCGGGCGAGTGAGCAGCGGCCGTCCTGGGGCTATGCCCGGCTGCTGGGGGAGCGCATCGCCCGTGCCGACACGGTGCTGGATGTGCAGACCGGCGGCGGGGAAGTGCTGGCATCCGCGCCGCGGCTCGCCCGGCGTACCGTCGCGGTCGAGTCCTGGCCGCCGAACCTCGCCCGCGCGGCGGCGCTGCTGCGCCCGCGTGGAGTCGCGCTGGTCGCCGCGGACGGCGATCACACCCTGCCGTTCGCGGACGGCACCTTCGACCTGGTGCTGAGTCGGCATCCCGTGCGCACCTGCTGGCCGCAGATCGCCCGGGTGTTGCGGTCCGGCGGAAGCTACCTGTCCCAGCAGGTCGGTCCGGCCAGCGTGGGTGAACTGACCGAGTTCTTCCTCGGGCCCCAGCCCGCCGAGGTGCGCACCCGCCGCCATCCCGACGCCGCCCGGGCCGCCGCGCAGGCCGCCGGGCTCGAGGTGGTGGACCTGCGGGCCGAGACGCTGCACACCGAGTTCCGTGACGTCGGCGCCGTCGTCTACTTCCTGCGCAAGGTGATCTGGATCGTCCCCGGCTTCACCGTCGACCGTTACCGCGAGCGTCTCGCCGACCTGCACCGCCGCATCCGCGACACCGGCCCGTTCACCGCCCACACCACCCGCTTCCTCATCGAGGCCCGCCGCCCCCAGTGACGATCTGGCGGTGACGCCCGAGTCGTCATGGGGCTTTGTCGTCGGTGCGTGCGGGAGTCGTCGGTGCGTGCCTGCCGTCGTTGACCTGGAGCGCGCTCGAGGTCATAGCGTCTGGGACGGGCTGGCGGTGCGGGTGACCGGCCGCACGCCAGCCGAATCCGTCGACGTGGACGTGGACGACGTGGACGTGGACGTGGACGACGTGGACGTGGACGAAGGGGCACATCATGGCGCAGACACTGAGCGGGACCGTGGCACTGGTGACCGGGGCGAGCAGCGGGATCGGGGCCGCGGCCGGGCGGGAGCTGGCCCGGCAGGGCGCGGCGGTGGCGCTGGTCGCCCGGCGCAAGGACCGGCTCGACCAGCTGGCCGGTGAGATCGAGGCCGAGGGCGGGCGGGCGATCGCGCTCGCCGCCGACATCACCGAACAGCAGCAGGCGATCGACGCGGTCGAGCAGGCGGTGGCCGAGCTCGGCCGGCTCGACACCGTCGTCAACAACGCGGGGGTGATGCTGCTCGGGCCGATCCTCGACGCGCCCACCGCCGAATGGGACCGGATGATCTCCCTGAACCTGCAGGGGCTGCTCTATGTCTCCCATGCCGCGCTGCCGCACCTGGTCACCGCCGCGGAGTCGGGCCCCCGAGAGGTCGCGGACCTCATCAACATCAGCTCGACCGCGGGGCGGCGAGCGATCGCCCTGGCCGGCATCTACAACCTGACGAAGTTCGGGGTGAACGCCTTCACCGAGTCGCTGCGCCAGGAGGTCACCGCGCGACACGTGCGGGTCAGCGTGGTGGAACCGGGCGCGGTCACCACGGAACTCACCGAGCACGTGCGTCCGGAGATCCGGGACCAGGCCCTTTCCGCCCTCGCGGGAGTGGAGAACCTGCTGGCCGAGGACATCGCGGACGGCATCGCCTACATCGTGACCCGCCCGCGCCGGGTCGCCATCAACGAGCTGCTGATCCGCCCCACCGAACAGGTCCGCTGACGCGCTCAGATCGGGCCGCCGGACGTACGCCCGGCGGCGATCGTCTCGGGCGGGCAGGGGGCGCCACTATGGGTTCATGTCGTCCTCACCTGATGCGTCCTTGTCCGCTATGCCTTCGCCAGGCCTTCTTCCGGCGGACGTTCCTTCGCCGGACATTCCTTCGCCGGACGCTCTCCCGGCGGGCGCTGGGCCGTCCACCGGCGCCTCGGGGCAGCGGCGGTTGCGGGGAGGCGACGGCCGTGGCCATGCCTGGTTCCGGATCCGGGACGAGCGGCAGGTACTCGCGCGGACCCGGTCCCGGCAGGACCAGGCAGCGGACGCGATCACCAGGTTCGCCGGGTCACTGTGGTTCGTCTATCTGCACGCCGTCTGGTTCACCGGGTGGATCCTCGTCAACGAGGGCCTGGTCGGCTCGGGGGCGCGGTTCGACCGGTTTCCGTTCGGGCTGCTCACGATGATCGTCAGCCTGGAGGCCATTTTCCTGTCGACCTTCGTGATGATCAGTCAGAATCGCGAGGCCGCCCGACAGGACATCCGGGCCGAGCTCGACTTCGAGATGAACGTGCGCTCCGAGGTGTGGGCGGCGCACATCGGCTGCGCGCTCGGCATCGACCCAGGTGAGGTCGAGCAGCAGGTCCGCGCGGAGGTCAGCCAGGCCCGGGCTGAGATTGCTGCCGGCGGTCTGGCCCGGTCCTGAGCCCGGTCAGAACGGCGCCGAGCAGGCAGGCACCGCCGGCACCGGCCAGCGCCGCCCACAGGGTCCAGCCACCGGACGGCGTCCACTGCGCGTGGTCGAGGTACCACCTCGGGCCGTCGACGCCGACGGCGTACCGTCGTCCATCCGCCCACAGGGCCACCAGATGCACCGTCGTGACCACCAGTGGCACCGTGATCTGCACGGCCCGGCGGACGCCGGCGGGCAACCTGTCCGCCCGCCGGGCAACGAGCTCCCCGGCGGTGAGCGGGACCAGCACGGCCAACGGCAGCAGGTAGCGTCCGTAGACGGGGAAACGGGTCTGGCGCAGCACCAGCACGTCCAGGCCGATGGCCAGCGCCGCCGCGCCGACCAGCACCGCGACCAGTCCCAGGCGGGCCCGCGCCGACCCGAGGGCGAAGGCCAGACCGACCAGCACGATCACCGCGGCCCACCACAGCCGGTAGGCGAACTCGGGCATCGGCAGGCTGGCCCAGCCGAACACGCCCACCCACTGGCGTAGCCAGGCCTGCGCGTCGACGTCCAGCTGCCGCAGTCCCTCGACGGCCACCGCGCGGTGCATCCTCGGATGCGGCTGTACGGCGCGCTCCCACACCAGCGTCGCGGCGACGCCCATCGCCGCCGGCACCAGCCAGGCGACCCGCCAGCCCCAGCGGGAACCGATCGGACGGCCAACCCCGCCGCGCTTGGGGTCGTGGTCCTCGCGGCGGTGGTCGGCGAGCACCCAGCCGAGCATCGGAGCGAGCAGCACCCAGGCCGGACCGGTCGGTCGGGACAGCGCCACCAGCGCGCCGACGAGCCCCGCCGCCGGCCAGGTCCAGGCCGGCGCCGGACCCACCCGGCCCATCCGCAGCACCAGGGTGAACAGAGCCAGGGCGCCGGCGATCTCGATGCCGTTCGTGCCCAGCACCGAGCCGAGGAACAGCACCATCGGTGACGCGGCCAACAGCACCCCGGTGATCGAGACCGGACCGGTGCGGGTGTCCCACGCGGCGGCCACCGCGACGGCGAGCAGCACGGCGACGAGCCCGGCGGTCACCGCCCGGCCGGTGTAGAGGGCCCCGAGGACGGTGTGCGTGCGCGCCATCGCCGCGCCTGGCACGGCGTACACGTACGGCTCGTAGGTGCCGACGTAGCTCAGCGCCCGGGTGGCTGGCGGGTGGGTGGGCGGCCGGTTCAGGCAGCGGGTGGACCGTTGGTTGCGGAAGAGGTCGCATGGCAGGTGGGCCGCGCCCGGGTCCAGGCCGGCGGGCAGGCGGAACACCCGGCTGTTGCGGTTGATCCAGTTGATGCGTTCCGTTGCCCCGGGCTGGTTGCCGAACGCCGGGTGGGCGAGTCGCCCCGGCACGCCTGTCCACTGGCCGGTGCCGGCACCGACCTCCTTGATGAAATTCGCCGGTTCGTCCGGCCCGAAGCCCGGCGCGTTGCTGCCCACCCAGGCCGCGAGCAGCAGTGCAAATCCGGCCACCACCAGCACCCTGGTCAGCCGGCCCCGGATTCTTGGCCCCCGGATCATCGGTGTTCGGACGGTTCGTCCACGCCAGTTCATCCGGGACAGCACGTCCTCCCCGAGACAGCGGGTGGTGCTTCGAGGCCGGTCGTGACTGCCTCGGCGCCGGTCCGAGTCCGGCCAGGGCCCGCCGCCCGCATAAGGATGGACCCACGTAGGGACCGATCAACGGAAACGGCCGAGGCTACGCAAGGTAGGACACATCCAATAATACGGTGACGCCCAGGCGCGGCGACGGTGCCCGGCCGGTGCATCGGTGCTCGCACAGAGGAGCGCGACTCACCGATGGCCTGGCCACCAGGGGCAGCTCGGCACCCAGAGGCGGCTCGGTACCCAGGGACGGTGCGGTGCCGTGGATGACGCGGTCCCACGGATGAGATGGGATCCGAGGGGCTGCGTCGGTGGTGGCTCCGACGGGGTGGGTCGCCCCGGCGCTGGGAGCCGATTCCCGAGCACCTGCAGGGCTCGCGCGGACTCGGCCGTCCGGCCCATGGTGCCGGGCCGATGGTTTCTACATTTATAGTCAGTTTTGTCCGGTATTTCCGGCCCGTTGGGTCCTGGGGCGAAGCCGTCCGATGCGGTCGAATGATTACGCGGCGACCACCAGCCATCACGCATCGAAACTTGTTGGCCCGTCGGTTCGTTCACCAGGGTGCGACACCCGTCACCGCAGGCGGCGGACAGGTGGAGCCAGGACGGGCGCCCGAATGTCGATGCTCGGCATGACCGTCTGACCGGCACCGCGGCCGTCTGATCGGCGCCGTTCCAGGCCACCCCACCAAACCGCTTCCTCTAGCCCCGACCGCGAGGAGATGACGTGAGTTCACCCGTTCCGCCGGTGACGCCGCCAGAAGGCCCCTCGCCCGCGTCCCCGGCGCCGCCCTCGACGCCGCGCTCGGCACCGGCATCACCGCCGGAGTCGTCCGCGCCGGAGTCGTCCGCGGCGGCGGCTCCCACGCGGCACAGCCACTCGCCGCCGCATCCGCGCCGACGTCGGCCCACCGCCCGCGAGTCCTGGCGCCCAGACCTCCAGGCCTCACTGGTCGTCTTCGTCGTCGCCCTGCCGCTTTCGCTCGGCATCGCGGTGGCCTCCGGTGCGCCCGTCGCGGCCGGACTGATCGCCGCGGTGGTCGGCGGCATCGTCGCCGGCTCGCTCGGCGGTGCGCCATTGCAGGTGAGCGGCCCGGCGGCCGGCCTCACCGTCATCGTCGCAAATCTGATCAACACCTACGGCTGGCGGGTCACCTGCCTGATCACCGCCGCGGCCGGACTGCTGCAGATTCTGCTCGGCCTGGGCCGCATCGCGCGCGCCTCCCTGGCCGTGTCGCCCGCGATCGTCCACGGCATGCTCGGCGGTATCGGCCTGACGATCGTGCTGGGCCAGATCCACGTGGTGCTCGGCGGGACGGCCGAAAGCCACGCGTGGGAGAACATCAAGGCCATTCCGCAGGCGATCATCGACCCGCACAGCGGGGCGACCGCGGTGGGCCTGCTGACCATTGCCGTGATCATGATCTGGCCGCGCCTGCCCACGACCGTGCCGGGAGCGATCCGGCGGATGCCGGCGTATCTCGTCGCCGTCGTCGTGGGCACCGCGTTCGCCGGCATCGCCGGGTTCGACGTGCCCCGCGTCGACCTGCCTGCCTCGCTGTTCGACGCGGTCGAGCTGCCCGACCTGCCCGATCATGCCTGGTCCGGGGTGCTTCTCGGCATTGTGACGGTCGCCATCGTGGCGAGCGTCGAGTCGTTGCTGTCCGCGGTCGCGGTGGACCAGCTGGCGACCTCCCGCGGCTGGCGTGGCCCCCGGGTCGACCTCGACCGGGAGCTGATCGGCCAGGGTTCGGCCAACCTGCTTTCCGGTGTCCTCGGCGGTCTGCCCGTCACCGGCGTCATAGTGCGCAGCTCGACGAACGTCGCCGCCGGCGCGCGCACCCGGGCCTCGGCGATCCTGCACGGCGTCTGGATGCTCGGCTTCGCGGTGTTCCTCGGATTCGCCGTCGAGTGGATCCCGCTGGCGGCGCTGGCCGGACTGCTGGTCGTCGTCGGCGTGCGCCTGGTCGACGTCTCCCACCTGCGCCATGTCCGCCGGCACGGGGAGCTGCCGGTCTATGTGGTGACCCTGGTCGGCGTCGTCGGCCTGGACCTGCTCAAGGGCGTCGGCCTGGGCCTGCTCACCGCGCTCGTGCTGGTGTTGCGGCGGGTGCTGTGGTCCAGCGTGCAGCTGCGCCGTGACGGCGAGCTGTGGCAGGTGGAGGTGGAGGGAACGCTGAGCTTCCTCGCGCTGCCGCGCCTGGCCCGGGTCCTCGGCCGGATTCCCGCCGGCACCCCCGTGTCGATCGAGCTCATCGTCGACTACCTCGACCACGCCGTCTACGACCATCTGCGCGGCTGGTGCGCCAGCCACGAGGCGTCCGGTGGCTCGGTGGACATCGACGAGATCGGCCGCGTCTGGCTGCGCCGCGCCGACCTGTCGCAGCGCCGTCGCTCGGTCGTCCCGCACCTGCCGCGTTGGTTCGCGCCCTGGTCACAATGGCAGGACGGCCCGTCCACCCGCGACGAACAACCAGCTGCCGCGACCGCCGCGCCGACCCCCTCGGACGGCCCGACAACCGCAGTGGATGGACTGGCTACCACCCCGTCGGCGGTCGAGTCGGTGGACGCGGCGGTGCTGGCGTCCGCAGACCAGCCGTCGGCCGGGGCACAGGCCCAGGCCGACCTCGACCACGTCGGGACGATCATGGTCGGGGTCCGGGAGTTCCACCGTCGCGCGGCGCCGCTGCTGCGCGACACCTTCGACGGCCTCGCCGCCGGTCAGCAGCCCGGTGCGCTCTTCCTGACCTGCGCCGACTCGCGCATCGTGCCGAACATCCTGACCAGCAGCGGCCCCGGTGACCTGTTCACCGTGCGCAACGTCGGCAACATCGTGCCTCGCTCGCCCGGGGGCGCCCGCTCGTCCGGTGCCCGGCCACAGACCGCCGGCCCGCCCGCCGGGCACGGGACGGGCATGGCCCGCGGGCGCGGCATGGCGGCCGGCGTGGGCATCGGAGCCGTGTCCGGGCCGCTGCCCAGCATGCCGTTCTCGACCGAGCTGTCCGTCACCGCGGCGGTGGACTACGCCGTCGAGGTTCTGCAGGTGCCGGCAATCGTGGTCTGCGGCCACTCGGCCTGCGGCGCGATGAAGGCGCTGCTGGCCGGGTCAGGTAACGGCGGCGGCCCACACGATTCCGCGCTCGCCGGCTGGCTCGCGCACGCCGGGGCCTCGCTCACCCGCACCCCGCCGCCCGGCACGGAGCACCTGGCGCCCGTCGAGCGCCTGGGCCGCGCCAACGTGGCCCAGCAGCTGGAGAACCTGCGCGAACAGCCGACCGTGCGCCGCGCGCTGGAGGCCGGCTCGCTGCGCCTGGTCGGCATGTACTTCGACATCGCCGACGCCCGCATCTCCGTGCTTGACCAGGCCAGCGGCCGGTTCGTCGATCCGGCGGACGCGCACGTGCCGCTGACCCAGCCCCGGCTGACGGCCCTGGGGTAGGGCCGGGCCCGTCCCGCCGGTGGCTCGCCGGTGGCTCGCCGGTGGCTCGCCGGTGGCTCGCCGGTGCTCGCTGGTCACGCCTGTGTCGGGGTGAGACGGGCGAGCATCGGCGGGATGTCGCCGGTATGCACGACGCCGAGCCGGTGCGTCGCCCGGGTGAGCGCGACATACAGGTCGTGTGCGCCGCGCGGCGAGGCGGCCAGCACCGTGTCCGGGTCGGCCAGCAGCACCGTGTCGAACTCCAGCCCCTTGGCCTCCCGCACGCCGAGCACCACCACCGGGGCGGTCAACATCGCCCCGGCTCCGGCATCCGCCTCGGGGACGACCGCCCGCACCGCCGCGGTCAGCTCGGGCAGCCGGGACGTCGGCACCAGCACCGCCAACCGCCCGGCCCCACCGGCGCCTGATCCACCGGCGCCTGATCCACCGAAGCCAGGGCCGCCGGTCGCCGCGGCGGTGTCCTGGGGTGTCGTGGTGGCGGCCAACCGCGCCAGTTCGCGTACGACGGACCGGGCCAGCTGCGGGCCGAGCTCGTGCTCGGCCACCTGCAGTCGCCACGGCTGCTGCCCGACCGTGCGTACCGAACGCGGCGGCTCCTGCGGCGGAGACAGGGTCGCCAGCACGTCCGCGGCCACCGCCATGATCTCTGCCGGCGTGCGGTAGTTCACCGTCAGAGTCTCCCGCCGCGCGGGCGTACCCGCCGCCGGGTAGGGCGCGAGCACCCGGTCCCAGGACGTGGTGCCGGCCGGGTCACCGGTCTGCGCGACGTCCCCGACGATCGTCATCGAGCGGGTCGGGCAGCGGCGCATCACCATCCGCCAGGCCATCTCGGACAGCTCCTGTGCCTCGTCAACGACCACATGCCCGAACACCCAGGTCCGGTCGGCGAGGGCCCGTTGCGCGATCGTGCGGGGATCGGCGTCCTCGTGCCGTTCGGCCAGCCGGCCGGCGTCGATCAGGTCGACGGCCATCATGATCTCCGGATCGTCCTCGATGTCCCGGGACAGGATGTCGAGCACGCCCTGGGCGTAGGCCACCCGGGCCAGCCGCTCCCGCAACGCCGCTGCCTTCGCGGCCTGGTCGTCGTCACCCAGCAGCTCCGCGACCTCGTCGAGTAGTGCGATGTCCGCGGCGCTCCAACCACCGACCGGGCCTGGCCGACGAGGGCGGTCTGACGACGCGTCGTCGTCGTCGCCCGCGTCCCGCCCGTCCGGGGCGTCCGCGCTGTCGGTTGCCGCCGGCCCGGCGGCGTCGGTGACGGCCCGCAGCTCGCGTAGCCAGTCCTCGTCGTCGGCGCCGTTCTCGGCCAGGGGACGGTGCAACAGCTGCCGCTCGGTCGCGGACAGCTGCGGTGCGACCGCGGCGAGCGTGCCCGGATCGGCGTACAGCTCGGCGAGCAGCTGCTCCGGAGTCAACGCCGGCCACAGCTCGTCGAGGACGGTCCGCACGGCCGGGTCGGCGCGCAGCTCGCGGCGCAGTTGGGCGAGGTCGTCGTCGTCGAGCAGGCTCGAGCCGCCGGACCCGGCCGGGGCGAGCAGGTCCAGCGCCTCCGGATCGGCCTCCAGCACCTGTGCGGTGATCGTCTCGGCGGCGTAGCCGTCGGCGACCTGGCGGGCCAGCGCCTCGATCACCGCGCGGACGAAGATGGGCCGTGCGTCGTTGTGCAGCTCGCCGGACTCCCGGGCGAGCGCCCGGGCACGCGCGCAGGTGGATCGTTCCAGCAGAAGCAGCCGTTCGTCGGTGTGAATCTCCAGGGTGTGCCCCTGGGGCAGCCGCTGGCGGTGATGCACCGCCGCGGCGAGGACATCGGCCAGAACCGACCGGCCCTTGAGCTCGGTGACCGCCGGGTCGTCCAGCCGGCGCACCGTCACACCCGGATACAACATGTCGATTGTCGTGCTGACAACACTGGTCTCGCCGAGGGAGGGCAGTACGTTTTCGATATAGCGCAGGAATGCCGGATGGGGGCCGATGACGAGCACACCGCTGCGCGCCAGCTTTTCGCGGTGGGTGTAAAGCAGATAGGCGGCCCGGTGCAGGGCCACGGCGGTCTTTCCCGTGCCGGGGCCGCCCTGCACTACAAGGACACCGCGCTGGTCCGAGCGGATGATCCGGTCCTGCTCGGCCTGGATGGTGGCGACGATGTCGCTCATCCGGCCGGTGCGCGCCGCGTTGAGGGTGGCGAACAACGCCGGCTCCCCGGCCAGCGGGGTGACCTGTCCGGGGGAGTCGGCGACCTCGAAGATGTCGTCCTCCAGGCCGGTCACCGCACGTTGCCGGGTGGCGATGTGCCGCCGACGGCGGACCCCGAGCCGCTCCGCCCCGGTGGCCGCGTAGAACGGCCGGGCCGCCGGGGTCCGCCAGTCGATCAGCAGCGGCTCGTAGTCGGCGGCCTCGTCGAAGATGCCCATCCGGCCGACATAACGACGCTCACCGCCGTCGAAGTCCAGCCGGCCGAAGCACAGGCCGATCTCGGCGGCCCGCAGCCGGGCCAGCGTGGCGGCGCAGTCGGCGCTGGCGACCTCCCGCTCGAACCGGGCCCGCGGCAGACTCTCGGACTGCTGCAGTACCCGGCGCAGCCGCGTCGAGGCCCGCAGCCGCAGATCGTCGAGCCGGCGGTAGAGAGCGGAGACGTAGGACTGCTCGGAATCCATCTCCTCGATTGACAAAACGGCCACACCTCTGCTATCGGGACGGCGCCTTCAATGCCCTGCATGCCTGTCTTTCAGGAAGTCTATCCCGTTTCTCCCGCGCGATCGCAGGCTCCGTCGGTCGCTCGGTGTGAATGTCCGGTGATGCGGCCGTGTTCGGGTCGCCGCTAGGCGCCACCTGTCGTCGCGATTGTATTCCCGTGGTCGGGGTAATTCCGAAACCCGAGCATTGTCCGTCGGGAGTTCTCGTTCTTTCCCGCCGGGCGAAAAGGTCGAATCCTGGCCGTGGCGAAAAGTATCATTATGGTTGCTTCGGGTAGCTGGAACCTCGCCTCCGCTCGATCCGGCTCCGCGGTGCGCACCGATGGTGGCTGTCGGTGCGATCGCGGCGAGGCGCCGGCGCCGGCACCGATGGTAGCGTTACCAATCGTCGAATCAATGGCTACCCTTCGTGATGAATCGAGCGATCATGACGGATGTGTGGACGACACCCGCGTACCTGCGGCGCGATCTGTTCGCGCCCGATGCACAGCTCGCCCGGGCGCGCCAGGCGGGCGAGCTGCTGCCGGTGACGACGCCCTTCGGGCTGGCGGCGAACGTGGTCACCCGGTATGAGGAGGTTCGGGAGATTCTCGGGGACGCCAAGGAGTTCGGGAACTTCGCCGGCGGCTTCCTCGGACCGCCCAGGGCCGGCGCTCGGGGTCCGCACGGGGAGCGACTCGACGAGCTTCGGGCCGGCAACCTGTTGGCACTCGACCCGCCCGAGCACAGCCGGTTGCGGCGCATGCTCACCCCGGAGTTCACCGGCACCCGGATGCGCAGGCTCGAATCCAGGATCACCGAGATCGTGGAGCAGGCCCTCGACGACGTCGAGCGGGCGGGTCAGCCGGTCGATCTGGTGTCGACCTTCGCGCTGCCGGTGCCTTCGCTGGTGATCTGCGAGCTGCTCGGCGTGCCCTACGCCGACCGGGACGACTTTCACCGCCGCACCGCCCGCCAGATCGACCTCACCCTCCCCGTCGAGGAGCGGCTCTCGGTCCTGGCCGAAAGCCGCGAGTACATGGCCACCCTCGTCGGCCGGGCCCGCCGACAGCCGGGGGAGGACACCCTGGGCATGCTGGTGCGCGAGCACGGCGACGAGCTGAGCACGGTCGAGCTGGTCGGCATCGCCAACCTGCTGCTGATCGCCGGTCATGAAACGACGGCGAACATGTTTGCCCTCGGCACGCTGGCGCTGCTGCGTCATCCCGACCAGCTGGCCGCGGTGCGCGACCAGCCGACCATGGTCATGCCCGCCGTCGAGGAACTGCTGCGCTGGCTGTCGATCGTGCACTCCGCCGTCCCGCGTACCGCCCACCGGTCGGTGGTGGCCCTCGGCGGACGACGGATCGGGGCGGGCGAACACCTGGTGATGTCGCTTCCCGCCGCCAACCGGGATCCGGCGTTCATCGACGATCCGGATCGACTGGACATCACCCGAGGCTCCGTCGGTCATGTCGCCTTCGGTTTCGGACGGCATCACTGCCTGGGCGCGCCGCTTGCCCGGATGGAACTGCGGATCGGCCTGCCGGCCCTGTTGCGCCGATTTCCCCGGCTTGCACTTGCGGTGCCCTTTGCGGACGTGGATTTCCGGGCGAACACGGTGGTGTACGGATTGCGTGCCCTTCCGGTGACGTTCTGACGGCTCCACCGTGGGCCGAGGGGATGGCCGGGGCGGGCGGGCTGGGTGGGTGTCCGGCGGGTCCGCGTGTTTCTTCCGGACGTTCCTCCCGCGGGCGTGCCCCGGCGGGCCCGGACCTGCTGGGCGGCACGGCACGGCCCACGCGACGGGTGGCATGGCGGCCGTCGCGTGAACCAGCCGAGCCGATGAATGTGATCGGCGCTACGTGGAACCGCAATTCCGGGTAGGGCCACATGTGACCAGCGCTACGTGGAACCGCAATTCCGGACAGGCATCCTGTGACCACGGTTACGGGTCGGCGGTTTTTGTGAGCGCCATTACTGTGGTCCAGCTCATATAGGTCGACGAATGCCTTGGACTGCAGTCCACATCACGTTGTCCGGGCTCCCCGGAGTGGTTGCTCCGGGGGCACAATGACTGTGGGAGATGACAGTGGCCCGTCCTCCCCGGTTTTAACCCAAGGAGTTTCTCATGCGCGTCCACCACAATTCCGCTTCCTCGCTGCGGAGGACGTTCGCCTCGTTCTGGGAGCAGCGCGTCCAGCGGCGTGAGATCGCCGAGCTGTTCGCCAACCCCGACCTGTCGCCCTCGGCCCGCCAGGAAGTGGCGGCAATCCTGATCCACGCCCAGAACGCGCAGAGCGATGCGCCCGCCATTCCCGCGCAGCGGGTGGCAGGGTCTGGCGCACTCGTTCTGGTCGGAGCCACGACCTCCCGCTGACCGGTCGTCCGTGGGTCGTCCGGTCAGGGCGCCCACCCGGTCTCCGGCCAGGTCCGCAGGGCTGTTGGTGCGACCGTCGGTAAGGCGGTGGGCGGTACCCCGGGATGCCGCCCACCGGGCCGGCGCCCGCGCCGCGAGACCGTCGCGACGGTCCTCCGGCACCATGGAGGATTGGCGCGCACTCTTTCGTCGATGCGACAATGCCCGGCATGACCACAGTTGAACGGTTCGAGGTCCGCCGCGTGGTCGCGGCCTCCCCTGCGGCGGTGTTCGCAGTACTGACCGATCCGGCCGGGCACGTGGCGATCGACAGCTCGGGAATGCTGCAGTCCGCCGAGGGGCGGCCGGTGAGCCAGGTCGGCGACGAATTCGTCGTCCACATGGATCGGGAGTCCCTCAACGACTATCCACTCGGAAAGTACGACGTCACGGTCAAGATCACGAAATTTGAGCCGGATGCTCTCCTCGAGTGGACCATCGCCAGCGGCGTGGTCGAGCCACCGTTGCGGCATCTGTATGGATACCGGCTGGAGCCCGCCGAGTCCGGCACTCTCGTGATCTCTTACTACGACTGGAGTGAGATCGACGAGGTCTACCGCGGGAAGGGCATTTTTCCGGTGATCCCGGAGGCGGGCCTGCGGGCAACCCTGGGCATCCTGGCCCGCACGGTGGAACAGCCCGCACCCGTCGGCTCCCGCTGACCGACGTCATGCCGCCGCTTCCGGTTCCGGTCATCCTCGTCCACCGCGATCAGCCCGAGCGACTCCTCGACACGATCGACGCGTTCCGCGCCCAGGACGTTCCCGTCGTGATCACTGTTGTGGACAACGGGTCCGCCCGGGCGCCTGCGGTCGAGGCCGCGGACGTGACGGTGGTGCTCGCCGGGAGCAACCTGGGGTTCGGCCCGGCGGCCAACATCGGCTACCGCCGGTTCCTCGCCGATCCGGACGCAGGCGAATGGGTGGTGCTGGCACCGCACGACGCCCTGCCCGAGCCGACCTGCCTGAGCAACGTGCTGAGCGTGCTCGCGCAACACTCCCGGGCGGGCCTCGCCTGCGCCGACGTCGGCGACGGCGCGACACCGGTCGTCGACCCGTACTTCGGTGGCATCCTGGTCCCCGCGCGGACCGGCGAGGGCTGGGAACCGGTCGGCCACCCACATGGCACCCTGATGTTCGCCCGCCGTGCCTGCCTGGACGAGGTCGGCATCTTCGACGAACGCTACTTCGCGTACTGCGAGGAGGCCGACCTGGCACTGCGGGCCCGCGCCGCCGGCTGGGAGTGCGGCCTCGTCCGGGGCGCGATGGTGAAGAACCCGCACATCAGCTCGACGTCCGCGGCGATCGACTATCTACAGCTGCGCAACACCCTGCTGCTCGTTCGGGACCACTCGGGCCGTTACCACACGTTTATTCGCTTTTGTATCGCGCTGTGGCAGCTCGCCGCCGGCTCCCTCGCACCGCGCCGGCGCGGCCCCTACTGGCACCCCGAAGGACGCCTGCGCGGCCTCGCCGACTTCCTGCGCGGACGCTTCGGCCCGCCGCCCCCGGACCTGCTCGCCAGACGCTGAGGCTCCGCCGATTGCCACGTCCGCGCCTGCGTCAGATGTCCTCTCGGTCAACCTGTGCGCCAGCGCCGTGCGCGCGGCGTCCCTCCGACCAGCGCCGCCCGCGTCGACCAGCGAAACTCCGTCCGCGCCGGCCGGATCCAGGCGGGCGGCGTCCGGCGGAGTTTTCACCCGGTGCGCGACTTCGGCAAGTCTTGAAGTGTTATTGCCGGCCTGCCGGGCATGTCATGACCAGGCCGGCACAACCGATGCTGGCGGGAGAACACACAGCTCGAGGAGGTAACGGTGAAGATGCTGCGCAGGCTCCGCGGTGAGGCCCGGCGTGATGTGAACGCGGCCGATCGGTCGGCGGCTCGAGGTCTCCGACGGCTGCGTCGACGGCCGCGCAACCGCTCGACGGCGGGCGCCCGCTACTGATTCCCGTTTGATTCTCGCTACTGACAGCTGAAATACCACTGCCCGTCGTGCCCTGTGGCCCGGCGGGCAGTGCCATGTTCGCCGACCGGTGCTCAGCTCGGCCGACGCGATCGACGCGGTAGAGGTAGTGCAGCGGATCGTCGACCTGATTGTCCGGGTGATGCGCCCCCGTCCGATCCGGTCAGAGCCGGCCTTCTCCAGCGCCCGCCGGGGCGCCCGGTCGGCCGCCACGATGGGCGACCGTTGCCGTGATGGCCAGGGGAGCTGTCGCCGCTGTCGGCCCGCTCGACGAGGTGCGCGGTGGCAGCCCGCTGGAGGAGACCTTCGTGCGCCCGGCCGGCGTCGAGGCCGGTCCCGGGCAAGGGCCATCGTGGTTGCCGTCCTGATCCGGCCGAAACGGGCGATCCTGCGCCATCCCCTGACTGGGGCCGGCCGCCTGGCTGATGGGCGGTGCCTGCCCGTACTCCTTCGCCGTCAGGGCGAGCACGCCGAAGAAGCCGCGGCCACCGGACGACGGCGGCAGGACGGCAACCGGGACGGCGGCGGGGATGTGGTGGCCACCGGTGGCACCGGAACGGCCCAGATGATTGTGCGCGTGGACTTTCCCGGCCTGACAGCCGGGCCGCTGCTTTCGCCTGGTGCCCGGTTGACCGGATATCGCCTGAATTATGATCAACCAAATTAAATATGTTCAGTTTAATTCTCGCGTGAAGTGGTCGCCGCGCGTCGCGTTGAGCGGAGCAGGCGGTCTGGACCGACTTTCGGGATGCCGTGTCGTGCTGTGTCGGCACGCCACGCGGAAGGTCCATGTGCTTTGACCCGGAGTTCCCAAACGGCTACCTTGGGGTCGCTTGCCGGGGGGCCGCGCGAAGATTAGTTGGGTGACGTACGCATGGAACTGCGACATTGCCATTCCGGCGGGGCAGCATCAACAACACCTGACTGAAGGGGAGTCGTCTACATGAACATCCTAGGTTTTGGGCGTGCTGCGCGCGGCACGGCGGTAGCCTGCGCGGCCGCGTTCGCGGTCATGGGCGCGGCGCCGGCCTTCGCGGCGTCGCCGACCTACAACGACGCGAGGATCAGCATTCAGGGCGGCGGGGCGGCGTCCCTGTCGGGCTGTCTCAACTACGCCCGTACATCCGCCCGCCACCAGGTACGGCCGCAGTCGAACTACTGCCGGAACGTTGCGGACGCCTACGGTGGCACCGTCTACCTGCACGACGTCAGCCTCTTCCTTGACCAGGAGAACAACCAGGGCGGCCGGACCTACAACAAGGCAACGGTCAACATCAGCGGCGGCGACTCGAGTGCTGTCGCAGCCTGTGTGAACTACGTACAGGGCACTGCGACCCCGAGCCAGGTGAACACCTGCCGGAACAACGCGACGTCCTACGGCGGCAGCGTCACCCTCGACAACGTCGACGTGACCGTCGTCCAGTCGGCCAACTGAGGCCGATGTCCGACCGGGTGCGGGGCAATGGTCCCGCACCCGCCCGGTTGCGCCTGCGTTCTCGCTGTAGCATGGTTCGTCCTCATGATCCGCGAGGGAAGCGGGCCATGATCATGGCTTTCTGATATCAGCTGTTCCAGGCGGCGGGCCCTGGGGTGGCCGCTCTTTGTGTGAAAACTCTGGACTTTTCGCATCTATTCGTGGTGAGGCTGCGGCGGCGGATACCCGGCCGAGACGCACGGTTCTTCGTTGTCCAGAAAGCCCGTCCAGCGAGGACGACCCGACGTCACTGGCGGCGAAATCTCCGGCAGCGGCCTCGGAGAGGAAAACACATGGGCGCTAGTGCGCTCGCCCGGCTGCGTGCGGTGTTGGCCGCCGCTGTACTGGTCCCGCTGTTGAGCGTCGCTGTCGTCGGAGCGACAGCGGTACCCAGCTCGGCCGCGGATGCCGACATCAACATAGTCGGCGGTGCGGCGACCAGCGCCGTCGTCTGCGGCAACATCGCAGAGGCGCAGACTCTGGCCGTCCAGCGGCACATCACGCTTCAGCGCAGCCGGTGCACGGCGAATGCTGCCGGCGGTGACGTGGCCCTGCGCGACGCCGAGATCTTCCTGCCGCGCGCCGGCGGTGGCGGCGACGACGCCGCCCTGGCCAGAGTGGTCGGCAACGGCAGTGCGACGACCGCGGCCGACACGTGCGCCCAGCACCGGCTCGTGGCGTCGCCCGGCAACGGCCAGATCAACGAGTGCTCGGCGACCGGGCGGGGTGGGCAACCCCTGCTCGACCACGTCACCCTGGTCAGTCACCGGAGCGACGGAACCACCAGCAGCCGCGTGATCGGCAGCCTCGCCGTCGCGCTGCCGCAGACCGGCGGGGCCGGCGCCCTGTGCGACAACGTCAACTCCAATCCCGCCAAGCAACAGGACGACTGTGACGGTAACGGTGCCGGCGGGGGTTGGAACCTGCAGGATGTCGACGTGGTCACCCACAGTGCAGACGGCACCTCGTCGACGCGCCGCGGGATCAACGTCACTGTCCGAGGCGGTGGCGCAAAGGCATCCATCTACTGCTTCAACGTCGTCGACGGCCAGACCAGGGTGGTGCAGGTGAACGTCTGCAAGGCGGCCGCGCAGGGCGGCGATGCCACGCTGAGCAACGTGACCATCCACAGCTACGCCTGATCCGGACCGGCCCGCCGACGCTCGACGCAGGTCGGGCGTCGGCGGCGACGCCGATTACTGCGGTCCCTCCGCCCGCCCTGGCGAAGACAGTCGCATAGGCGGTTGCGAAACTCCGGCGCACAAGTCGCACATGCCAACCAGAGACTGGACTACCGGAAGTCCGTGAACATATCCCCGCGGTCTCCGCTCAGGGCAAGTCGTATGTCTGTCTTCTTGAGGCAATGCCGTTGAATCAGGCTACTCGCGAAAATTTTATTTCCGGCGGTCCGGTGTGGTGGGAAGTGGTTTTCGCGTGTCACTCGGGGGAGCAATCCGCCGGCCGGTGATCTGGCGACGGAGGGCTCGTGGGAACGAGAGCCGTTCGGCATTGGCATCGGCTTCTTCAGCGGCGTCGGTCATGACTTTCCGGATCGCGTAGTGGGTGAGCAGCATTGCCCAGGCCTCCTGGCGGACCATCTCCGGCTCGTTGAGCGGAGTATCCCGCCGAGGCCGCGCAGCGTTGTTTTCACCTCGCCGATACCGGTTTTCTCCTGTCATCGTACGTGGCGGGCGGCGGCGAGGATAGGGGCGGGAACGTCGGCGGGGCCGAGGATCTCGTACTCGACGACCCGAACGGTCATGGCTTCGTCGGGGACATCGAGACCGAACCCGTCGACGGCCATCGGTCGTCGCCCAGCAAGGAAAGACCCGGTCATGACGGAATGCACGATCGTGGTGGCGGCCCGCTCGTACAGCATCCGCGGCGGATCTTCCCGAGACTTTTCCGGGAATGGGTGGGACCGCTCGCGGTCGAGATCTTCCTGCCCCCCACGAGCTGAAGGCCCGGAGTCCGGCGACAAGTTTTCGATGACCTCCTCGTGGTCGTCATCGAAGAACAGTCACATCGCCAGCATGTAATAGACCATCACCCGGGCCGGTGGTTTCCGCGTCCGGTTCTCGACGCGCCCCGTCTCGGCCGGAACCTCGTCCACCAGGTCATGGTGGACCGTGCTCGTAAGCACTCCGAGGGAAATATGATCCGTCAACCGGCCCGGTGACGTTCCGCCGTTCCCGCCGGTCTTGTTCGCGCCCGTCACCGCCGAGTTCTACCGCGGGTATGACGCGCCGCTTTCAGGGGCACCACGCACCTGCAAGATCCACTTCGGATCGTGATCTTGTGGGTGCCACTTCTTGATTCAACGGCATTGCGTCCAGGCTCTGCCCCGTCTTCCTCGAGCGTACCGGGCCAGCCACACCATGAGGCTTCGTGGGACGGCCTCCGGTACGGCCGCAGTGCGGCGCTGGCCGCGCAGGCGAGCGCTGCGATAGGGGGTGGGTTCCGACGCCGGTGGGTGCGGCGAGCCCACCGCCCAGGAGGACTGACAGTGGGTGCAGGGTCTCGGCGCTGATCCCCCAGGCGGGTGCGTACGCGGGCCGTACGGCGGCGGTGACGTCTGTCCGGCAGGCCACGAACGCCGGGTTGAACGCGCCCGCGCACGTGAGCATGGCCGTGTCCGCAGCCATGATGATCACAGGCCCGGTCGGGCCGTGGGGTGCGAGCGGATACAGCGGCAGCCAGAGGGCGCGCGCCGAGCCGACGACGAGCAGCACGTGCGGCTGCCCGAACCTGCGCACGACAACAGGCGCGAGCTGGGAGCCGGCGATCCGCCGAGGCGCGACAGGCCTTGGGGGCAGCCCGTAGGCAGACGTGCCAGTCGAAGCTCGTCGAGGGTGGGGACCGCGAGTAGCGGATGGATTGTGATCATTGGGTCGCGCAAGAGTCTCGCGTTGCAGAACGGTGGCCGTAGCTCGGGGTGGGCGAAGATGTGACGCCATCCCCGTCGGATGCCAGAGTCGGCGAAACGCCGTACCTGTCGGAGGGGCCTTGACGCGCGGGAGGCTGGGGAACCCGGATGCGAACCCGCAACCGAGTGAGGGCTCCATGTTCGAGGTAGGCGGCAGAGACGAACCCTGAGATAGACCAAAAGTCACAGGAAAAATTCTCGAAGTGTCCTGTGTGGCCAATTGCCTGCAGGTCGGTACGATTCGTGCTTATCTGACTACATTGTGTGTACCCCGGGGGAGGCTCGTACAGCATCCACGCGGAACCAGGCCAAAGCGAGCCTGGTGGTATCAGCCCGCATACCTGCACCTATCACGCCCAGTGACGGATCCCGGCCGGCGGCGGCGCGGGCGCTGACCGGGGGCGGTGCCTGATGGCCGCGGATGGCGCCGCCGTGATGGATGCTCCGGCAGGAGCACAGCCAGCGGCAGGCAGTGACGTGGCGGTCACCCTCGTCACGGTGATCATGGTTGTGGTCGTCGGGCTGACGTTGCCTTCGGGTTCGGCAATGTGTTCCAGCTCGGGTTGCGTCTGGGAGTGCCGGTCTGGGTTGCGCCGCTGGTGGCTCCAGCGGTCGACTTGTCCGTGGTGGGCCTTTTGCTGGGCACGCGGCAGATGGCGCTTCAGGGCGCTCCGCCGGAGCTTCTGCGTCCGGCGCGGCGGCTGCTGGTGTTCTCCAGCGTGGTGACGCTGGCGTTGAACATCGCCGAGCCGGTGATCGCGGGGGACTATGGGAAGGCCGCGTTCGACGCGGTCGGCCCGGCGCTGCTTATCGGCTGGTCCGAGGTTGGCCCGGGGCTGTTGCGCGCGATGCGTCACCCCACCACCTTCCATCCCGCAGCGCAGGACGCCGCGATCTCTCAGCCCGCATCCCGGCCGCCAGAGACTGCTAGGGCAGCGGCGTCCGCTGCGGTGCCTGTGGCAACGGAAGGTGGGAGCCCGCGGGCCGAGGTGGGTGCGGTTCCCGCGCAGCGCGTTCCCGACCAGGCGAACACCGTGGTGGTCGATGGTTCGCTGTTGGACCGGGCGCGGCGTGAGGACGCCCGTTACTGGGAGGAACACCGCCGTCCGATCTCCTCGGACGAGCTGCGCAAGCGGCTGAAAGTCGGCTCGAAGAAGGCGCGGGCCCTGGTCACGCAACTACGCACCGAGGCGCACCGGGTGCTGGAGGAACACGCCCCCAATGCCGATGTATCCGAGGTCAGCACGGCCGCGATCGTGCTGGAGGCCGATGACGCGGCTGCGGACGGGCTGCCCGCGGTGGTCGTGCCGGGCCACGTCGACATGGTTGACCTTGGGCCGGCCGAGCCGGCCGAGACAGATGCGCTGGCCGCCGTCGGATGAGGGTCCCCGCCCCGACGGGCGGGACCGGCGTGCACACCGAGTTCTGGCGGGCGCGGTGTCCCGGCGCGGACGCGACAGCCCGCTCGCCTCCGGCCTGGCCTGCCGTCTGCCGATTCCAGCCTGCCTGTTCGTCGACCTCTGCCTGCCTGACGACCCTCTTTGGGGAGACCTCTCCGCATGATCACGAATCCTCCGCAGCAGACCTATCTCGGCCGCCGCACCTACGCCCGGCCCACCGCCCGCATCGTGTCCAGTGGTGAGCACCAACTGTGGCTGGCCCGCCACCTCACCCCACGGGACCGGTGGATCACCCGCATGATCCACGAGCACCGGGTGTTGAGCACCCATCAGATCGTCGAACTCGGCTGGGTCACCCGCCGGTCGGCGAACATCCGTCTGTTGGAGCTGTACCGCTGGCGGGTCCTCGACCGGTTCCAGCCCCTGGCCGTCAGTGGCCTGTCGCCTATGCACTACGTCCTCGACGTCGCCGGCGCCGCCGTCCTCGCGCACGAGGACGGCTTGGACCCGAAGAAGATCGGTTACCAGCATGACCGGGCCATGGGCATCGCCCACTCCCTGCACTTGGCCCACCGAGTCGCAGTCAATGGCATGTTCACCCGGCTGATCCACCACGCCCGCCAGCGCGAGGCCACAGGCCGGCTGGCGGCCTGGTGGTCGGAGGAACGCTGCGCCCGCTCGTTCGGGGACATCGTGCGACCTGATGCCTACGGTCGGTGGGTGCAGGACCGCGCCGAGGTTGAGTGGTTCCTCGAACTGGACTTCGGCACCGAAGCGCTCCGCCGCGTCACCTCCAAGATCGACGCTTACGACCGGCTCGCCAAGTCGACCCGCATCCACACGCCGGTCCTGATCTGGACCACCACCCTGCGCCGCGAAGCCCGCCTCCGCGAGGTCCTAACCGAGGCGCTGCGCAACCTTGATGACCCGGCGCGGGTGCCGGTCGCGACGACGGCCGCGGACCTCGCCGAACCCGACCAGCATCTGGACGCCACCCTGACCCGCTGGCTACCCCTCACGCAACCCGCTACCGGTCGCCTGCGCCTGGGCCAGCTGGCCGGACTCTGGCCCCCCACCGCCAAGCCCCTGGCCGACAGCTCCACAGCCGACAGCGACATCGGGCGCCCGGCACGGCTCCACCCGCCCCAGCCGATGCCACCTACGGATCCTGAGCCCCGGCAGCGCGCCGCTTGACCGCAGCTCCGAATCGACCGAGGGGTCCTGCCGCCTGCGCACTGCATTCAGGAGACAGGGCCCCTCGGCTCGAACGGGCATCGCTGCCGCGACTAGGCCGCGTATTGGTTGTGACCAAGGTGATTGTGCAAGCTTCTTGATCCAGACCATGGAGGTGTGGAGGCGGAGGCCGGCGAGCCTGCTGCTCCGTCCAACGGCCGGCTGCGGAACACCTCGACCTGGGAATCCAGGTGTTTCGCGAGCTTGGACACCTGGGGGCCTGGACGTCGTGAGTAGCGAGGACGGAGCCGGATGACTGGCGTTCTTCCGTGGTCTGGTCAACGCGATCGGCTCCACACTGCCCGGCGCCTCGTGGCAGAGGTGTCGGACACATGTTGGTGCGGGACATCCTGCTCGCTTGTTGTCTGCGTTCGGACGAGGCCGCGGGGTTCCGCAGACGACTCGTCGAGCTAGCCCTTGGGACCTGTGCTCGCGTCGGAAGTGTCGGTACCGCCGCGTACGGTGGTCTGGCCCCACGAGAGAACAGCCCAGCATGATCGGAAGAGGCCGAGGACAGATCTACATGCCAATGAGAACTTTTCCGGAAAGTGGCGACGAGGGGAGCCTCAAGTGGGGGCCATGGGTGGGATTTCAGTTCAACGTGAAAGAAGATATTTCAATATCCCAGATGGTACTGAAACGCGATCCGTCTGGAGCGATCAAACTGCACGCGTTCGTAGGGTCCGATACGCAGAAATCCCCGGTGGCAAAAATTCTGGTTGACATGCCGGAAAGAATACATAGAAGACAGCTTGCGCGAAATCGTAAGGCGAACCAGGAGTTGCACGACGTCCTTTCTTTCCTGCGTCTTAACTACTCGGGACGTGTTGATGCAAAGGATCTCTCGTGCGGGATGGACCCCAACAAAACGCCGGACGTTATTGCCCGGATTGAGGGTGAAGATCTTTCCGTCGAGACCATGCAACTAATCCTACCGGGTGTCACGAAACACGAGAACGCCCAGAGTCGGTGGTGCCACTTCGAACGAATTACTGATTGGATGCTCGAACGAAGTGATCAATTAGCGAGCCGCCTTCGGGCGCATCGAGGGTGCGTTGTCTACGTAGGCTTTGACGAGGAAGTGCGTCGAACCCTTCGCATACGGCCAGACCATATGCCGAAAATGGTCACCGACTTCCTCGCTTCGTACGTGCCGACTCCCGATCTCATCCAAACGAGCGAAGATGGGCTGGTCCGTGCAAGCTGGATGCCCATACGTCGACCGCCATCGCTAACAGCATTCGAGCAAGCGTTCGGTTTCCGACTCGGTGTTAGCTATGACCAGACGCTTACTCGGGCCGACCTGCTATCGGAGTTTCAACGCCTTGTGCACTCCCATGACAAGAAGGGTGCAGACATGCTTCTAGTCACAATCGGCACGCCAACACGCGAGGGCTGGAAATTCCCCTCTTCTGAAATAATTGCCATGGGAATTAGATCAGAACCTGATCCATTGGCTGGCTGTGCGCCGACTAACGTTTCGGGTGTGGCCATATTCGACGCTGTGCACTCAACGGTTCGCTGGGTGTCTGGCTCCGACCAGATATTGCCGTCATTCTGATCGGATTCGGTATCAGATAATGCAGTGGCCTACAGGCCGCAGATCGCGACCGACCAGACGAGTGCCAGCCGGACGGTGCAGTGCGGGTCGACCCCACGCGCGTGGCCTGGATCCTGTCGAAGGTCGAAATGGTCACACGGCTGCCAGGAAGATGTCGTGGCCGACCGGTTGGTCCAGATCGAACCGTCCTGCGTGGACGGGAAGACCACCGCATCCACTGCGTTGCCCCAGACCCCGCCAGCGTCGGCCGGAGGTCGCGCCCACGTCAGAGAGGGGCGCGCTCGGCCAGTCAGTAGATATCCCAGCGCGAAGTATGCGTACGCGGCGGATTCGCGGTCGAACAGCAGCGTCGCCGGCCGCGGCCTGCTCGGGCCGAGATCGAGAAGTTCAGCCATACGCGGCTGACCAGCCTGAAGTCAGCCGGCGAAGGTCCTGCGCCGGGTCCGATCAGTAGAATGTCGGTGTGTGGGCTGCTTGGTCGAGTTGGAGCGCAGCTCCGTCGAGTGAGATCCTGGCTGTGTACAAGCGACACGTGCTCTTCGCCAGCGCGCTAATTTCTGTCCCGTGCATGTGACGGCGGCGGGATTGAGCGAGGCTGGTGCACGCCTGTTCGGCGCACTTATTCCAGAAGGAGGTCTGACAGTGGTCGATCCGATCCCTGGGCAGGCACGGCCCACCATGTATGCGGGCACGCAGATGCGGTCACGGCTTGAGGCCGACTTCGCTGGCTGGCTTGACCGGCAGGGCCTCAAGTGGGAGTACGAGCCGACGTGCTTTGCCGGGCCAGATGGCCAGTGGCTTCCGGACTTCCGGTTGTCCGGGTACGACATCTACATTGAACTCAAGCCGGTCGCGTTCGGGGGGGAAGGCTTCGACGAAGAGCCGCGGAACGACCGGATGCGGCGCGCTGTTGACAAGATGAAGATCGCCTTCCTGACGGAGCCGACCGCGACGGTGGCGCTGATCTTCTGGGAGTACGGCTCCGAGTGGCCGGTGACCGGCCTCATCTACTCTCGTCGGACCGGCGAGGAACTTGCCTACAAGGCAACGCTCAGCACGTTCATGCTCCTCGGGTCTTTCGCAGGCCTCGGGGTGGCGCTCGACGCGGAGACCGAGCGGAGGTCCGCGCGGAGCAAGGAACGGGTCGAGTCGATGATCCGGTCGCGTGAGGGTTGGGGGCGGTCCAGAGCCCTGATGGCGCTGATCGAGGAGTCGGGCGATCTCGCCCTCATAGAGCGGGCACGCGCCGTCTTGGCCGAGAAGGCGACCGAGGCCGAAGAGAGCCGGGCGCGCGTGGCCGATCTCTGATGTGCCACGCCGATAGCCAGCGGCTACGGAGGTGATCGTGAAGGCGCCTGGTAGCTGAGCCACAAACCCACTCTCGATCCTTGGCCATCGTGGGCTGACGAACGGTGACAGTCAAAAGAGCACGCCTTCTCGCTCGGTGACGCAGCACAGTTGCTGGCCGTGCCATGCGGGGCGCGGTGATCACTCCTTCGAGTAGGGTCTACGGTCCAGTCCTCACCGCTGGCGCTGAGTTCATGTGCCCTGCCACGAGAAGGACCAGGCCGTCACCGTCGCGGACGACGCCCGCAGCGTGCTCACCGCCTCGGCCCAGGCAGGCGCGACGAGCTCGACGCTGCCTTCCCCGGCCGACGGTCCACTCACGGCGTTGTACGCAGCGCTCACCAGCGGGCGACGCGACGATCCCCTGAACCTGCCCTTCGGTGGCGCAGACCTCCATACGCCCGGATACCAGCACGCAAGCCTGCCGGGTTATGAGTCCGGCCTGCCTGGCCAGCACCGTCTGCTACTCCATCGCCGATCCTGAGAAATGGCTGTCGAACACTCTGCTGCAGAACATCCTCGGCGCGCGCCCGGTGGAGAAGATCCTGGGTCGATGCGGCAGGTTCGTCGTCACGGGAGGACGCCACTACGGCTGGCACCCCTCTTCGACCGCCTGACCGGCCACCGTGTCCGCCACGGCCCCGCTCACCCTTGTATGCGCCGATAGGCCGAGTGTGGGCCGCGCGGACTCCGCTGAGCCTCCCACTGCCTGACTTCGGGCTAACGGGATCAGTCGGCCACCCGGATGATGTCCAGACCGAGACCGCAGAAGAGCACCTCCGCCGATGTCGGTAAATCAAAGTCGACTACCCCGCAGAGCAGGACACCATTGCGCAAACTCGCTCGCCGCTCGCCGCTCGCCGCTCGCCGCTCGCCGCTCGCCGCTCGCCGCTCGCCGCTCGGCAGCGCGGTCTGCTGGCTGATGCTGCTTGCCGACGTGTCGAGCATTGGTGGATCGCTGTCACCGGCCGCAGAGGTGCGGGCAGAAGCGGGGATCCCCGATGGCTGCCATGCCGCAGGCCGTCCGGAGACGGTAGATCGGGCGCGCCGTGGGAGGCTAGTAGACTGATTAAGTGACATGCTGCCGGTCGCTGAAGCGTCGGCTCGGCCCGAGTCGGGTGGGGCCGTGGCGGGTATAGACACGGTAAGGGGTATCGCTTTCCAACAGGCGCAGGCGCTACGTGATGTTGTCGATTTGGTCGTGGTGGACAGCGACGCCGAGACAGTTTTGATCGAAGGCGCCGATGACGTCGTGGACTACGAAGTTCGTGATGGGCGGGGCCGGCGTCTCGCGGTACGACAGGCCAAGACGCGCCAAGAACCTGGCACGTGGGGAGCGGCGGAGCTCGCGAGAATCCTGTGCGCGTGGGGTGAGATGGATGATGCGGACAAGGCCGAGTTCGCGTTCGTTACCGATGCGTCGTTGAACCGCAGCGGGCGGGAACTACGGGACCTGATCCAGGAAATGCGGGAACGGCCGGACGAGACGGCGCTGCGCCAGGCAGCGGCCACCATCGGCCCGAAGGGCGTGCAGTTGCCGTCGCTGGAGGTGCTGCGGAGAGTGCAGATCCTCACGCGGATGGGAACAACGGAACACGTCCTTGCTCAGGCCGAGATGCGCATCCTGACGCTGCTCGGCCGTGGTCGGATAGCCACGCTCGACGATGCAGTGAACGCCACCAACGCATTGTTCCGGCGGCTGTTCATCATCGGCGGCGACACCGACCTGAAGCGACGCACGATCAGTAGGGCCGATGTGCTCACGGCCCTGGGCATTGAGGAGGCGTCTCTGCAGGGTGGGCTGGCGTGGTCAGCGGAGACGGCCGTGGCGTATCGGGCCGCGATGAGCGACACGGGCCGGCAAGTACGCGGATTTCTGCCGCTCGACCTGGTGTCGGTTGCCTCGACACCGACGGTGCTGCGCCTCTTGCATCCGCAGAGTAGGCGTTCCGACGTCGCTGAACCCTCACATGTGATCCTGGGTCAGGCGCGGGCGGTGCTCGTCGGGGCCGCGGGTCAGGGTAAGACGATCACGTTGACGCACCTTGGTGAAGTTGCTGCGGCGCGTGGCCTCCTGCCGGTCATTGTCCCGGCAGCCGGGCACGTGGCGGGAGCGCTGCCACGCCGGATCCGCCATGCTGTCGAAGTACAGCTTGGTCAGTCCCTGACGGCCGGTGCGGTTGACGCGCTGCTGTCAGCGCCCACGCTGGTACTGCTGATCGATGGGGTGTCAGAGGTCGACTCAGAGACCCGCGACGCTCTTGGTGGAGACCTTCAACGGTTCGCGGCGCAGCGATCTGTTCAGATGATCGCCACTGGTCGGGATCTTTCTCTGACGATCACAGTCATGACCGGGCCGGAGACGCCGGCTGCCTACCAGCTGACCACGCTTAACCGGGACGCACGTCGGCGGTTGGCCCGCACCCACGGGTACGGCGATGAGGTGGTCAGCTTGATCGAGCATCGTCTCGGGGACACCGTCGACAACCCGATGCTTTTCGTGATGGCACTCTCCGTATCCGCCGGTGGTGTCCCGGACAGTCGGGCCGACGTGTACGGACTGTTCCTGCGTGGCCTTGCCGCGCGGGCGGGACTGGGTGACGACGACATTCACATCGCCGCGATGGGAGCGGCCTGGGCGCAGCTGATCGGACGAGGCCTGCGCGCTGCCGACCACTACACGTGGCTGTCGTCATTGTCGGCCGAGCTCGATGCGCTGCGCGGACTTCCTGTGTGGCGAGGCCACGAGTGCAGCCCCGCCGACGCGCTGTCCCACGCTCAGGCTGTCGGATTGCTTACGCGGCTCGATCCCGACAGCGGCTTGGCCCCGCTTCACGACTCGTTCGCCGATTATCTGGCCGCTCGCGCTATCGCCCGCGGACAAGTCGCCTTGCCCGCAGTGTTGGATCCTGGCTACGACGAGACTGTGTTGTTCACGGTCGACATGGCCGGGCTGAGCGACGATCTAACCTACCGGCTTGCGGCGGAAAATCCCCTGCTCGCATGCAGGGTGGCGCGTCTGCCGCAGGCCTCTGGCCTAGCCGAGCCCAGTGGTGTGGGACGGCTGGTGGACGCGTTGATCGGCGACTCCGTGCTGCCGTTGTTCGGCACGTCCAAGGGGTTGAGTTTGTATCGGCACAACAGGTTTACCGGCGTGGCGCTCGCCGGAGAGGGCCGCGACCTGGTCGACGGCACCACCTTCGAGGTGCTCAGCCGAGACCATCCGTCGATGCTGGTGCCGAAAGACACGGGCAATCTTCAGCTGGCGATCGCGCTGTGGGCGAAGGCGGTGCGGCGGGCGCACCGTCCGCACGTTCGAGTGTTCCAGCCGGCGCCACCTGCCGACCCCGATGCGGCCACCGAACTTCTCCCGAAGTATCTGCGTGCTGTCGAGGCGGAACTAAAGCGGCTGGTCACTTCTACGCTACCGGCTCCGGTTCGCCAGCGGGTGTCGGCTATCCTGGGGCCGCAGGGCATGGTGGCGTATGTCGACGATCCAGAGCCCGGGGCGTTTGGCGGCTTGGATCTCCCCGTGCGCTACCGCCGTGACGTGACCTGCGTGGTCACCCGTGCCGACCGCGAAAGTGTGGATGACTCGTCCATGACTGCAGGCAGCACATTGGCCACGTTGATGCGCCGCCATCCCACGGATCAGGCAGCCCACGAGCTCGGTCAGGCTCTTGCCATGCTCACCGATCACACCTGGCCAATGTCATGAGCGTTCTTATCTGGCGGGCAGTCGGGGAGCTGGCCGCTGTTTGGCGGTCGTCTGCATATGTACAGGAGTACAGCGCCGGTGCGAGCGGACCGTTGCATCTATGCGACACATCTGGTCACCACATCGCCGCTCAGCCGTTCTACCTGTCGCGATACCTGCCCACTCACCCGCGTTATAGTTCCCGTGCTCGTTCACCGCGGAGGGATGACTGGCAGGGCAAAGGAAAAGACCTCGAAGCCGGCTACACGCTCGTCATCGAGTGGATTCGCTCCCGGCTGTATGGCTATCCTTTTCCCGGCTCGCCGCAGCTGACTCAACCGAGTCCTTGGACCACCTTCAACGTGTCGATGCACGTGCCATGGCTACACCAATTGCGCGCATGGCAGCTCCACAACCAAGTAAACCCACCGACGATACCCGTCCTGGGGGTCGACCAGGCAACGCAGCTGGAAGCTGGGGCCCACTTGGGCGCGGCGATCGCGGCCAGCCCACCTGCGATCGAGGTAGAGGCAGCATGGAAGTCACTGACCGAAATCGACAAAGATCAGCTCCGTGCGACAAGCGTCGCCATGCAGAAGGTCAGCTATCTAGAACCGAATGATGTCACCGGCACCGACGACTTTCGTGGGCTGGCCTGGGCGGAAACAATATTGGACGAAGCGATCAGGTCATTGACTGGCCGCGCCCGCGTGTTCACTGACGCTCTCACGGCGGCCGATCGTCTGATCCAGCAAGCCGCCGCCCTGTTCAGTCAGCTTATCTTCTACAACCAGGTTCGCCAGCTTGGGCAGGTGTTCTCGGTCGATCTACTTGACGGTGCGGATGGCTGGCACACCATCCGCTCCAACTCATTCATTCTCGTCGATCACCCACGTCTACGTGAGATCCTCGCGTTCGACTATCCGTATCCACGAGGCGTGATGCTGGTCGCTGGCATCCACGAGCAACTACCCTTCGACAATCGCCAGGCCACTCTGTCTGTCCATGGCCACATTTTGGCCGACAGTGAGGAGCTGGCTGCGTCAGTCGTCCCGATTCGGTCAATCCATACCGGATTCCACCAGCCGTGATCCCGTCGGGTGTCAGTCCAATCTGGACAACATCGTTGCTGGGTATCCAGGGAGAAAATGGATCTGGATGCGCCGTCAAGGCTCGAATCGTTCGAACTGTCCGGTGGATCAGTCGGTGATGTATTGTACGGCCACGTCGTGGATGAGCCACTCGCACACGGTGTCCGGGAGTTCCCATGGCTTAGTGAGCATCTTTCTTCTGACTTCCGAAAGATCCACGCCGGCGGGTGGAGGTGGTATGGGTTCGTCTTTCCAGGTTCGGTGGCCCGGATTGCCGAGTATAGTGAACATCTGGTCGACGTGGGACGGGTAGTCCGGCAGGCCCCACCAGCCGGTCGCCCACACGGTGGCGGGGAGTGCTGAACTGTACAGTGCCGAGCGGGGGTCGTAGGTGTCCATGGACGTTAGGGCGTAGCCGGCGGCGCCCGCCACCTGCCGCTTGTATTCAGCGAGTTCGGTTTCGGTCGTGACGTCGGCCGGTACGACGCAGTCGGGATGCGCTCGCGCGTTGCCGAGAGTGCGGTCAATCACGTCATGAAGGGTGACCCCGGTAATCAGCACCCGCTTCGGGTTGGTGAACCAGCGGTACAGGTTGTACAAAACCCTCTCCAAGGGCTCCGGGTCAGCATTCGCCACGTCGGCGATGGTGCGAATTCCTTCCTGGCGACGCCATCTCCTGAGCCGTTCTCGTACCTTCGAGGTGGTGTGCGTGTTGATGCGGTACATGTCGGTGTCAGACAAGGCACCGATGTCGGAACCGGCATGCCAGTCCTCGACCTTGGTGTTCCGCCACCATTCCGCTGTTATGCCGACCGCTGAGACGTCCACCATCTGACCGACATCGTCGGGATCGAGTCCTTGCCGCGTCAGCCGCTCACGAAGGACGTCCGGTGAGGGAAGACGGAGTTGCCCCGCCGAGCTGTCGCCGGAACCCGTAGATCCGCTGCGCGCCGGATCGACGGGAGGCCCGCCCGATTCCGTCGCGTTCTGCTCCGTCACGACCGCCACCCCGCTCGTCGGCTGTCTACGTCCCATGTCTCAGAGTAATGCGCCCAATAGGTGCGAACCGCTTTGGCGTCTGAGCCTCGGACTCGACACTTCTCTGCGTCCACCAGGTCACCGTGCCGATCATGCCGGTGGAACCCTGTGGCGCGTCGGCGATCCGCGTCCGCGACGTCAGGTCTACGTCGACTGGCCGGCTCTGGTACCGGTCGGGACCAATCCACTGAGGTGTATCCCGCTCCTCGGACACCTGCGTAGCGGCGAGACAGCGCCTACAGGCCTAAGCGAGGCCGACGATGGAGGTAGCACCCGTCACCGTGACGAGGTGGCTGATCTACCGACCTGTCCCGGCCGTCTCCACTCACCGCCGCCGATCACCCCCGCCAGCCTCGACCGGCAGCAGCATGCGGCCTGACCGGAGTCCGGCCCGGCGGGAGGTCCTGTCACCTGAGCCGAAGGTCGGGTTGGAGGACCCGTCGGCGGCCACCGGACGGTTCGGCCGCGATGACCGCTTCATCAGGCCGAGGGGCGAAACGGCGAAGCGGCCCATGGCATGCAGGCGGAGAAGCCAGCGCGTGTCGCGGACGGTCGGGCCCGATGCCGAAGCGCATCAGTGGTGAAGGGGTGTGATCGGCCCTGCGGCGTATCCGCCAGATACGCCGACATTGCGGAAGGAAGGCTGGGCTATGAACAGCGAAACCGGAGCCCTGGTCGAGGACATCACCGCCCGTGTGCAGCGCGCGGTCCGCGCGGGCGACTATCCGGCCATCGTGGGGTTGCACGGCGACCGGACCTTGATCCTCAGCGACTACGACTACCTGGCCAGCTGGGCGACCAGCCTCGCGTTCGAGGTCCGCGCCGCAGCCCAGGCCCAAGCCATCCACGTTAACCGGTGGGTCTTCGCCGTCCCGCATGTCTGGTACGACGACGGCGACACCATCCAGGCCCGGCCCCTGTTCACCGCCCACCTCCAGCCTGGCGAGACCGAGACGATCAGCTGGATGAGCTACGACGACGGCGATGGCATCGACTACGGCCGGGTCGAGTTCGCCCGCCGTCCCAACGGCGAGCCGGTCTTCGACGAACCCGAGTACTTCGCCGTCCCCATGCACCCGCTGCCCCGCCACCCCGGCGCCGCCCTGCACCGCCTCCTCGCCTCCGGGATCCCCAACCTTGCCTCGGCGCTTCCGCAGCGACCCTGAACGTCACCCGGTCAAGATCTGTTGGCCCGCGCGGCAGACGGACCGGTTGGCGAACTTTCTGACCCGCATCCGTGGCCGATGCGCCGAACCGGAGAGGGCATCGATCATCGTTTCCGCAGCTCAGGAGCCCATGCGTAGCCGAGGTCAAATCTTCCCCGCCCGGGGAATGAGTCGCGCCTCGGCATGGGCCATCGTTACAACGCACCCCACCAGAGCCCAGGCGATCTTCCGCCTGTGCAGCCGCGGAGCTGGGGGCGAGACGGCCCGGAAGGATCTTCGTTGACTCAGATGATTGGCACGTCCAGCGCCCCGGACCGGGCGGCTGAGGTCCGTAACGCGCTGGTGGACAAGCTCTGCGTGACCGGCATGATCACCTCTCTGGAGGTAGAGCGGGCGTTTCGTGCCGTGCCGCGGCACCTGTTCGTTCCCGAGGGCACCTCCCTGGAGGTTGCCTACAACGCCGACGACTCGGTGGTGGTCAAGCGGGCCGCGGACGACGTGATCATCTCGTCGATCAGTGCTCCGTTCATCCAGGCTCGGATGATCGAACAGGCCGGGCTCGGCCCCGGGATGAGCGTGGTCGAGATCGGATCCAGCGGCTACAACGCCGCGCTCCTCGCTGAGGTCGTCGGCCCCTCGGGCCGAGTGATCAGCGTGGACATCGATCCCGAGGTGACCGACCGGGCCCGCGAGCTTCTGGAGACGACCGGGTACGCGGACCGGGTCGCGGTGATCCGCGCGGACGCTGAGGACGGCGTGGCCGAGCTCGGCGACCGGGTCGACGCGATCTTGGTGACGGCCGGTGCGTGGGACCTCTCGCCGGCGTGGCTCGCGCAGCTGGCCGAGGACGGCCGGATCGTCGTACCGCTGCGGATGAACGGGATCACCCGGTCGATCGGGTTCCGTCGCGACGGCGATCACCTGGTGAGCACCTCGGCGGAGGTGTGCGGGTTCGTCCCCATGCAGGGTGCCGGTGCCCACGACGAGCGGGTCTTCCTCCTGCCTGACGGGCACGGTCGTCACGTCAGGCTGCGGTTCGACGCCGACCCGCCCCAGGATCTGGATCTTCTGGGCGGTGTCCTGGCGTCACCGCGGACCGAGGTGTGGTCCGGGATCACGATCCGGCACGGGGTGTCGTTCGCCGACCTGCACCTGTGGTTCGCCTGTTTCCTGCCGGGCTTCTGCCGGCTGGCGGCGGACGAGGGAACCGACCTGGCTGCCGACCGCAAGAGCTGGTTCCCCTTCGGGGCCGTGCAGGGTGACTCGTTCGCCTATCTGGCTGTGCGCCCGGCGCTGGACGGCGCCGGTGTCGAGTTCGGCGGACGTGCGTATGGCCCGCACGGCGAGGCCGCTGCCGCTGCGCTTGTCGAGCAGATCCAGGCCTGGGACCGCCAGGCACGGGGCGGACCGGCCCCGACCTTCGCCTACTGGCCGACGGGCACCGACCGTCCGCCGGCCGGGGAGGGCACGGCCGTGCTGGCGAAGACCCACGGCCTGGTCACGATCTCCTGGCCGGTTGCGGGCTGACCCGGCCGGTTCAGGACGCACCACCCACCCGAGAAATCCCCCACCAGAACAAGGAGTGATCTCGATGTCGCCGGTGCTGATGGCCGACCAGGCGGAGTCCGTGGACTTCGCGCTTGACGACGCGGAACTGGAACTGGACATGCGGGTGGTGGAGTCCACCACCCGGATCGCGATCATGATGTGCGACACGAGTGACGGCTGCGGCCAGAGCTGCAGCACCAGCGCGTGCAGCACATCCTCCAACGACCCGTCCTGACCCAGCCGTCCGCCGTCGGCACCCGCCCGACTCGGGTGCCGACGGCGGATCCCACACCGGCGAGGAGAGGGAATCGCCATGTCCGTGCCCCCGCGCTACCAGCACACCGGCTTCCTCCAGGTCCGCGCCTCGACGGACCCGGGCGGCCTCGATCTGCCTGCTGATCTCGACCTGTCCGACTCCGTCGCGGTCGAGCAGGAAGGCCGGGCATGGCTGGCCAAGACCTGGGCCCGCCCGGAGGTACAGGAGGCGCTGCTGCTGGCATCCACCGATCTCTGCGCCCGCGTCGAGCAGATTCTTGACGACGGCGCCGGGCAGCGTTCCGGGACGGAGGTCCGGCGAGCCCTTACCGCCGTGGCGTCCTATCTGCTGCGGTGGCAGCGACGCGCGACGCCGTTCGGGATGTTCGCGGGAATCGGCACCGCGGCCGTCGGGCCGGCTATCGCCGAGGTGGGGCGCGCGCATCGAGTTGTGGCACGTGCGGATGCAGAGTGGGTCACGGTTCTGGTCGATCAGCTTGAACGGAATCCGGAGCTGCGTGGGCGGCTGACGGTGGTGGCGGACAGCGCGCGGATCGTGCGCGACGGTCGGGTCATCGTGCACCGGCGGGCCGAGGCGGGTGCCGCGAGCCCGGGGCCGCTGCGGGAGTCGTCGGTACGGCTGACCCGGCCGGTCCGTTTCGCCTTGGCGGAGGCCGGCAACCCGATCCAGCTGGACGCGCTCGTCGTACGGACGGCAACAAGGTTCCCCACCGCCTCCCCGGACAAGATCCGCGCGCTGGTACACGGTCTGGTCGACGGCGGCCTTCTGATCACGAACCTGCGACCACCGATGACAGCCGTCGATGCTCTGACTCATCTGGCCGACGCGTTACGTGCAGCTGGCCCGGAGGGCTTGGCTGACGTGAGCGACCTGCTGCGCGAACTCGACAGGCTCCGCGCCCTGCTGGCCACTCACAACCGCACCCCCGATCCGCAGCAGGCCGCGCAGACGCGCCGGACGATCGCCGCGAGGATGGCCTCGCTTGCACCGGGGGCCGGTCAGATGCTCGCGGTCGACACACGGCTCGACGCGAGGATCGCTGTCCCCGAGCGGGTTCTCACCGAGGCGGCGCTCGTGGCCAGCATGTTGCTGCGGCTGGCCCGCCAGCCGTTCGGCTCGACAGCCTGGCTGGATTATCACGCCCGGTTCCGGGCCCGCTACGGCCCCGGTGCTCTGGTTCCGGTTCGGGAGCTGGTCGCCGAGTCGGGGCTGGGCTATCCCGGCGGGTATCTCGGTGCACCGCGAGCGAGGCCTGCCTGGCGGATGCTGACCGACCGCGACACCGCGCTCCTGACCCTGATCCAGCAGGCCGCCGTGGACGGGGCCGAGGAGATCGCGCTGACCGACGCGGACGTCGAGGAACTGGCTGTCGGGGAGCACCAGGACATCGTGCCGCCGCAGCGGGTCGAGCTCGGTGTCGAGGTGTGGGCGGTCTCGACGCGTGCGATCGACCGCGGGGACTTCCGTCTGCGGGTCACCGCCGCCCCGCGGACCTGCACCAGCATGGCCGGACGGTTCGCCCACCTGCTCGATCCGGCCGACCGCGACCGGCTGGCCGCGACGTACGCGGCCGGCACTGAGGCGGGGGAGCGCGACCAGCCGCTGGCGGCGCAGCTGTCGTTCCCGCCGCGCCGTCCGCACAACGAGAACGTGGTGCGCGTCGAACCGCTGCTGCCGGACGTCGTCTCCCTCTCGGAGCATCCTGCCCCCGGCCGCCCCGAGGTCAGGCTGATCGGACTTGACGATCTGGCGGTCACCGCCGACGGCGCGCAGATGTACCTGGTGCAGCGCTCCACCGGCCGGCGGGTGATCCCTCGGATTCCGCACGCGCTGGACAGCAGCGTGCAGAGCCCACCGCTGGCCCGCTTCCTCGCCGAGGTCGCCGACGCCCGCAGCGCCGTGTTCGGCGGGTTCGACCTCGGCGCGGCCCGCGTCCTGCCCTACGTGCCGCGCATCCGCTACGGCCGCACGGTGCTGGCCGTCGCCCGCTGGATACTCACCTCCACCGACCTGACCCGGGGCCAGTCCGGCGACGAAAGACAGGAAGCACTGCGCGCCTGGCAGCAGCGGTGGCGCGTGCCCGCACGGGTCGTGCTCTGCCACGGCGAGCTTCGTCTACCCCTCGACCTGGATCGCCACCTGGACCGGGCGCTGCTGCTGACCCACCTGGAGCGGGCCGGCCGCATCGAGGTGCAGGAGGACGGTCCGCCCGACGCGCAGGGCTGGATAGGCCGGCCGGCCGAGCTGCTGATCCCGTTGACCGCAATCAGTCCATCGGCACGGCCACTGCCCATGACCGCAGCGCCGGGAGCGATCCTTCGCCCGGGTAACTCGGCGCTGCTGCAGGTGCAGCTCGTCGGAAACCCAGCCCGGTTCGACGACATCCTCACCGGCCACCTGCCGAGGCTGGTCGCCAGCCTGGAAGGGCTTGTCGGGCTGTGGTGGGTCCGGCGACACCGCGACATGATCCTTCCTGAGAGTGATCAGTACCTTGCGGTGTTCCTGCGCCTGCACAGCCCAGACCACTATGGGCCGGTCTCCGCCGCCGTGGCCGCCTTCGCGGCCGACCTGGAAGCCCGCGGCCTTCCCAACCAGCTCACCCTGGCCTCCTCCCCGCAGCACCCCGCCCGCTACGGCGACGGCGACGCACTGGCCGCCGCCGAGTCGGTGTTCGCCGCCGACACCCTCTGCGCCATCGCCCAGATCACGGCAGCCCAGACGTCCGGGATCTCCGCCCAAGCACTGGCCGCAGCATCGATGGCAGACCTGGCTGCCTCCTTCGCCCTCGACTCGCCGGCCGGGTACCAGGCACTCGTTGCCTGCCTTCGGCAGGAGCACGGCGCCCTGGATCGCACCCTGCGGGATCAGGCTCTCGACCTGGCCGATCCCGGCGATGACCACCACGCGCTTCGTGAACTGGCCGGCGGTGAGGCGGTCGTCAAAGCCTGGAGAGCCCGAGCCACCGCGCTGGCCCTGTACTACCAGGCCTTCACACGGCAGCGTGATCCGCGGACAGCGCTGCGGACTCTCCTGCACGAGCACCATGTACGCGCTGTCGGTGTCGATCCGACCCTGGAGAAGGAGACCGGGCGCTTGGCCCGCGCCGCCGCACTGCGCCGCCTCGCTCTGGCCGGTGCCCGGTGACCCCCGACACCGGTGCCGCGGTGGAGACGTTGTCCGCCGACGACGCGGTCAGACAGTCCCTGGCCCGGGGCCCGGTCGGGACGGCGCTGCTGCAGATCGAGCGGGCCCTGACCGACACGGGTAGCTGGGACACCGCGCAGGCCCACATCCGGCGGGTTGTCGCCGGACCGGTCGATGCGGCCGAGCGCGCCGGCCTGTACTACGGGGCGCCCGCCCTCGCCTTCCTCCTGCACGCCGCCGCCGACGGACATCCCCGCTACCGCAGAGCCCGCGACACGCTGGACGCCCACGTACTGCGCCTGACCCGCCGCCGGCTGACCCTCGCCGCCACCAGAGCCGAACGCGGCGAGCTCACCACGTTCGCTGAATACGACCTGTTCTACGGCCTGACCGGCATCGGCGCCCTCCTGCTCCGCAGCCACCCCGACAGCGAACTCCTCGCCGACGTCCTGCGGTACACGGTCAGCCTGACCCGGCCGCGCAGTGAGAACGGTGTCGACCTGCCGGGCTGGTGGGTCGCACATGACCCGGACGACGCTCTGCCGACCCCGGGCGGGCATGCGAACCTCGGCATGGCACACGGCGCGGCCGGCCTGCTCGCCCTCCTCGCGCTCGCCACCGCCGGGGGGCACCTGGTCGACGGCCAGGACGAAGCGATCGCCACCCTGACCGCCTGGTTCGACCAGTGGCGCCAGGACGGCCGCGACAGCCCCTGGTGGCCGCAGTGGATCACCCGAGAGGACCTGCGTACCGGCCGCCCCACCCAGACCGGTCCCGGCCGCGTCTCCTGGTGCTACGGCACGATCGGCATCGCCCGCGCCCAGCAGCTCGCCGCCCTCGCCGCCCAAGATCATCAACGGGCGCAGGACGCCGAGAACACCCTCGCCGCGGCCTTGACCGACACCCAGCTCGACCGGATCAGCGATCTCGGCCTGTGCCACGGTCTGGCAGGGATCTACCAAACTGCGTATCGAGCCGCCCGCGACGCGCGAAGCTCCGCCCTCGGCCGCCGGCTTCCCGCGATCGCCACCCGGCTCGCGCAGCACGCTACCGCCTCCTCCACCTCCAGCGAGCAGGACAGCGGGCTGCTGACCGGCGCCGCCGGGATTGCCCTGGCGCTGGAATCCACCCGACATGTCGGACCGCCACGTACGGGATGGGACACATGCCTGCTCATAGCCTGAGCATCACCGCCCCCCAAGACCTCGCTGCCGGCGTCATCGCGGTGCTCGCTGGCGCCGACCTGCACGCCACAGCCACCAGCAACGCGCTCAGTCCCTCCGACCTGGACGACGCGGTACGGGTCTACCAGGCGGCTGGACTCGCGGCGCTCGAACAGCGCGCCGACCAGAACTGCTACCAGGTACGGGTCCAGTTCCCCGACTGGTCCACCGCCGAAGCCACCGCCGCCACACAGCTCGGCCCACGCCTGGACCAGCTCCAGACCGGCGGCGTGGTCGGCGGCTGGTGGTTCCTGCGCAAGCACCCCTGCTGGCGGCTCCGCCTGCACCGCGCGGACACCACGGCCGTCGACCAGGTGCTCGATGAGCTGACCGCCACCGGAGCACTCACTCGCTGGTGGTCGACGGTCTACGAACCGGAAACCTTCGCCTTCGGCGGCCCAACCGGGATGAACGCCGTCCATGAACTGTTCTGCGCCGACAGCCGCGGCGTCCTCGACTACCTGCGTCACGACACCCCGGGCCTCGGCCGCCGCGAGCTCTCGATCCTTCTGATCAACGGCCTGCTGCAGGCGGCCGGCCTCGACACCTTCGAACGCGGCGACGTCTTCGCCCGGGTCGCCGGGCTACGCCCCGCCTCACCGGCCGCCGACCACCCGAAGACCGCTCAGCTCGCCGCGAACGTGCGGCTGCTCCTGTCCATCCCCGACCTGCCCACCAGCGACCTGTTCGCCCCCGGCGGCCCGGTAGCGCACGCCGCCCCCTGGCTCACCGCGTTCCACACCGCCGGCTGCCAACTCGGCGACGCCGCCGCACGGACACAGCTCGGCCGGGGCCTGCGGGCGATCCTCACCCATGTGCTGATCTTCCACTGGAACCGGTTCGGCCTGTCCGCCACCAGCCAGGCCGTTCTCGCCCGCGCGGCTGCCACAGCCCTCCTGCCTGGGGACTAACGGATCATGAATCCCGCAGCATTGGCTGTAGCCTGCTTCTTCCCCTTGATCGGCCGTCCCCGCCTTGCTTGTCCGCCTCTGTCTGATCGAGTTGCGGAGATCGCAGAGATCGCCCAAGCAGCGGCCCGGGACGGCGCGGACGGACTGGCCGAAGGAGCGCATGCTCTGAACAAGGCGGCGCTGCTCGCCAGCGACTGTGGCCTGACGCCCCTCGCTCGTGATCTGTGCTGGCAGCACATCAACATCTACCGCGCCGCCCCGCGCCCGCTCACCATCCACCAGGCCAGATACATGCTCGAACCGGCCCTCAACCTCGCCCGGCTCCAGATCCGCGCCAGCGACGGGGAGCAGGCGCTCGGGCTTCTCACCTCGATGTTCCAGGCCGTCTCGTCGAACACTGACCTGATCGTCGACGGCCAGGCCCTCCCGCTGGCCGACCTCACCGGCACCCGCGACGAGCGCCACAAGCTGCGCGAATGGGTGTGGCTGCACCTCGTCGGGGACGGCGTCCGAGCCCTGGCACTCGCCGGCCGCTGGGGCGACGCGGTCACCCATGCGGGAACGCACCGAGGGATCGGACTGCATCTCCTGGAAGGACGCCAGGCGAAGATCCTCGCTCACTGCTTGAACGGGACGTCAGCCAAGGCCCGCACGACCTTGGCGGAGGGCACGCCGACGTACCCGTGGGAGCTCCAGGTCGCCTCCTGCCTGGAAGTGATCTGCGCCGAGGGCACACCCACAGTACGGAGCGTCACCACCATGATCGGGCACTTCCTGGGACAACGCCCGACTCCTGGCTACGCGGTCTTCCGCGCCCATCTCGGCATGACCGTGGCCGCTCTCGCCGCCGCCACCGACCCGGACGCCGCCGCCCGCGTCCTCGCCCAGGCCGTTAACGAGGTGATCGAAACCGAGGACGGATACGCGGCACGGGACGTGCTCCGACTTCGCCCCACCCAGGTGATCGAACTGACCGCCGCGCAGGACGAGGCGCTCGCCGACCTTCTCAAGGTCTCCGGCCTGAAAGCGGGAACCCTGCCTGAACCGCTGCTGGAGTCCGTTCTCAGCTCCGCCCGCACCGCCGAAACTACGATCGTTACGTCGATACACCCTCAGTGACGGTGATCTCGGTCAGTACCCGCGGGCACTCGGCCGGCCTTGAGCGCCGTCGACGGCGATGTCGGCTCCGTTCACCCAGCTGGCCCGGTCGGACAGCAGGAAGGTCACCACGTCCGCGACTTCCTCGGCGGTGCCCAGCCGGTGCGCGGGGAAGTCCCGCTGCACGAAGGTCTCGAAGTCCTCCGGATGCTGGCGGGCGTAGTTCTCCCAGCCGCCCCCGGGGAAGAGGATCGACCCTGGGCTCACCGCGTTGACCCGCACGTTGAACGGCCCCAGCTCCCGGGCGAAGGCTGAGGCCAGGTAGATCTCCGCGGCCTTGGCCGCCCCGTACTGCGCTCGGGGCGACGGCTTCGAGCCCGAGATCGACGAGACGATGACGACCGATCCGCCGCCGTTCTTCTTCATGTGCGGGACGGCCGTGCGGATGGCTCGGACGGCGTGGCCGGCGTTGAGGTCGAACGTCTGCGCCCAGTCTTCAGGGGTCGAGTCGAGAAGGTCCCCTCCGACGGTGCCACCGACGTTCGCGACCAACAGGTCGACGCCTCCGAAGCGATCGGCCGCTTCCTCGACGAACCGTTCGACGTCGCCAGGCCTGGTCACGTCGGCCGTCAGGCTGAAGACGTCCGAATCGGCCAGGTCGAGGCTCGCTGCGGCCTGGGCCAAGGCATCGGAGTCGCGTCCGCAGATCCCGACCCGGCAGCCCTCGGCCGCAAGGCGGGACGCGATCGCCCGGCCGATGCCGCGGGAACCGCCGGTGACGAGCGCGACCTTACCGTTCAGATGAAGATCCACTAGAGGATGTCCGCCTGTCGATCATGTGCCGCTGAACCGGCGCCGGGGTTGGAAGGGGTCCGCTGCACGCCTCGGACCGTGCGGGACAGGTTCGTCTGGCGCTCGTACAGGTCGCGGACGGCCGACAGCTCCTGGTAGGGACGCAGCTCCCGCATGACCTCACCGGTGCGGCGAACGATCAGATCCACCGGGCGCTCGGTCGCGCAGATCTCCAGCGCCTCGACGGTAACGGCGCACGCCCTGTCTGGTTCCTTCTGTCGCACCGCGGCGAGCGCGAGGTCGACCCGGGCCAGGGCCCGCGCGACCGGCCAGTTCGCCGCCGCCGCGTCGCACAACGTCACCGCCTGCTGGGCGAAGGTCCGCGCCTTCTCGGGCCTGGAGAGCGCTGTGTAGGCCGTGCCGGCGTAGAACGGCAGGTAGGGGTAGTCGAAGGAGAAGATGCTGTGCGACGCCTTCTCCGTCACCGACTCGAAGGAGTCCTCCGCACGGGCGAACGCGACGCTGACACCGTCGGCATCGCCCAGGCGCGCATGGGCCCGTCCCTGCTGCGCGAGAAGTCGAGTCTGGAGGAAGGAGTTCCGCGGGGCGACGTCCAGGCCAGCCAGGGCGTAACGCAACGCGTCCGCTGCGTCGCCGGTGTAGAAGGCGATCATCGCCTGGGTTCCTCGGACCCACCCGCCCAGCCGGGCGTCGCCGGACTCCATGGCGAGCTGCCACGCCGTAAGGCAGTGCGCGTGAGCCACGGCGCTGTCACCGAGATCGAGCGCCAGATGTCCCATCAGCCCCGACAGCCATCCACCGACGACGCACAGGCGCTGCCGCTGGCTCAGCGTCTGGCGTCCTGCCACCATCGCGGAGACCCACTGCCGGCATTCGCGGACCTGGACGAACAGCTGCTCGGGCGGCGTATGCAAGTAGGACAGGCCGAACCGCTGCACCTCCAGATCAAGGTGCTCCAGCGTCGTCGAGCCGAGATCGGACTCCTCCCAGCGCTGTCCGAACATCGCCGACTCCACCGCCGACTGGGCGAGCAGGGCCGCGACGGCAGACGCGCCCGCCGCGGCGAGAACCTCGCGACGCTTCGTCGGTGACCCCTCTCCCTCGACTCCGACAGGCACCGGCGTCCGCGAACGCACGGCAGGAGGCCTGGATATTGGCTCATTGTCCACGAATGCCGGCAGAAGCGCAGGCTGCGGCAGCCCGCCCGCAGCCCCGGGCCATCGAGGAGTGTCGCGACCACGAACGGCGCCGGCTGACGTGGCCGGCGGCCGGCCGCGCGCCGCGCTGACCTCGCGCACGCAGCTGTCGAGGAGAAGAAGGTCCGCGGGTGCCAGGTGCTCGCGGTCTTCAAGGTCGAGAAGATGATGGATGCCCGTGCCATACACGTGCGCGAGCAGAGCGAGGATCTGCGGGGTGGGTCGCCGCGCGCCCGAAGCCGGCCAGGACTCAAGCTCCGACAATCGCGGCCCTGTCATGCTCGCCCGGCCGTCCGGATCGAGCCCGAGGCTCGCCGCCTGAGCATTGATCGCGTCGGCAGCCTCCTGGAGCGTCCACCCGAACGCGTGCCGGAACGCGGCCCGGGGCCGGAAGCGAAACCGCCGTCCGAACTCACCGGCGATCTCGTCATGGCTCATACCGAACTCGCGCATCCGACCACGAAGCTGCCGCTGCTCAGCGCGCTGACTGACACGGGCCACTGCCGGCTCACCCAACCCTCTGGACTGGGAAAATGAGGCCGTCGCCCGCCGCGATCAGCCACCAGAAGCGATCCTACGGTATGGATCTGTCACGTTAGGGCATGCGGTGCGCCGGAGCGTGCTCACTACAGCATTCCCAGGTCAAAGTGACATGAGCTTGCGGCCAGTGCCCGATGGTCGGATGCATTTGGGCGGTCGCGGTCGGTGGTCACGCTCCGTGGCGCGGCCCGCTCCCGCTGGCTCGGGTGCGGTGGCGCGGGCCCGCATCCCGGACGTATGGCATGTGCCGCACTACGCTGTCCGCTTCGTGGATGACGCGACGGAGTTGAACCGGGCGCGCTGGGATGAGCTGGCGCGCCTGCACGGGCAGGACGACTACTACGACGTCGAGGGTTTTCTCGCCGGGCAGCTCATGCTGAGCGCGCGGGAGCGAGAGGAGATGGCCGCAGCCGTCGGGTCTGTGTCGGGTGTCGACCTCCTGCACATGCAGTGCCATTTCGGGTTGGGGACGCTGTCGTGGGCTCGACTCGGCGCACGCGTCACCGGCCTGGACTTCTCGCCCGTCGCGGTGGAACGAGCCCGCGTGCTCGCCACCGCCGTGGGGATTGACGCGCGGTTCGTCCGGGCGGACGCGCAGCAGCTGCCGGCGGACCTGGCCGGCGCGTTCGACGTCGTCTTCGCTTCCTACGGCGTGCTGTCCTGGATCGCCGACGTAACAGCGTGGATGACCGCAGCGGCCACGGCGCTGCGTCCCGGCGGCGTCTTGGTGCTGGTGGACGGACACCCGCTCACACAGATGATCGACTCGGTCGACCCTGTCAGGTTCGATTTCCCGTACCAGGGCAGCACCGCTCACCACATCCGATCCGCCAGCTTCTACGCGAGCAGTGCCACCCAGCTGACGACCACGGAGACCGTGCAGTATCCCCACGGCCTGGGCGAGATCGTGACCGCGGCGGCTGCCGCTGGACTGCACGTGGACGCGCTTACCGAATACCTCGACTCCGACGGCCCTGAAGGACGCGCAGACCAGATGAGGTGCGGGCAGGACGGCCGCTGGCAGCTGATCCTCACTGGCCAACCCGTACCGGTGCAATATGCACTGCGTGCTACGCAGAACTCCTAGACGCCCCACCTTCGACCCCGAGGACGGCCCCGCGTACTCCTCAGTCGCTGACCTGGTCCTTCACTTGATCGATCTGCGTTCCGGGTCGAGCTTTCCCTCTTCGGGGTGGTCGCCCCTGGCGTGGGGCGGGGATGCGAGGTTCCGGTTACTGTGTGCACCATCCGGTAGGTGTCGGTGATCGGGGGATCCGATGGTGGATGGGCCGTGGGTGGGGTTGGCGGACGCGATCGGCGCGGTGCGGGCGGAGTTGACCGCGGCGATGGTCGCGGGGGCTGGTGCCCCGGTCCGGTTCACGGTGGAACCGGTCGAGCTGGAACTGAATGTCGAGGTTCGTACCGGTGTCAAGGCGGATGGTGGGGTGCGGATCGGGGTGGTGTCGATCGGCGCGTCCGGTGAACGCTCCTCCACCTCCACCCACCGGCTCACGATCCGCTTGCAACCGGTAGACCCGGCGACCGGCCAATCGTCGTTGATCGCCGACGACGAATAGCCCGAAGACCGTGGGGTTCCCACCGGGGCAGGTAGCCGAGATCCGCACGCCTAGGGCGAACGGTAGGACATCGGTGGGGTCGGGTCTGCTGGTCACTGGCCGGCTGGTCCTGACTGCCGCGCATGTCGTGTTCCCCGACGCGCCAGCATCGCCAGGACAGATCGGGTTGACCGTCGGAATCGGCGAGGACGGGCGGACGGTGACGTCCGGGCGGGTGGTGTGGCCAGCGCACTGGGCTGGACCTCACAAGGACCGGGTGGACGCGGCCCTGATCGAGATCGACGACCCCGGGTGGAAGCCACCGAAGGTGGATCAGTTGCGGTGGGGTGTGCTCACCGGACGCACTGCCGGGATTGTCTGTGAGGCGGTTGGGTTCCCCCGGGTGCTGCGCGGCGCAAACATGGTGCGAGAAACGAACCACCTCCTCGGTCATGTGAACCCGTTGGGTGGGCTGGTGACCGGTCGCTATGACATCAACATCGATGATCCTCCGCCGCTGGCACCGGTCGCGGAGAAGGAACCGTTGCCGTGGTCAGGGATGTCCGGGGCGGTGCTCTACTCCTGCGCCGACCCCACCGGATCTGCACCGGTATGGCTCGCATCCGCCGTGATCGTCGTCGACACCCCCGGGTTCAGTGAGGGCCGGCTGACCGCGGTACCGATCCGCCGGCTGTTGGACGATCCCGTGTTCCGGGACCTGATCCGCGCCGACGGCGGACGAGTCGACTGGGAATCGGTGGAACTCGCCGGACTACTCACTCCGCCGACGGCCACGGTGCCCCGGACACCGGCACAGTTGCTCCGCGCCGACGCTGAGATCATCGACCTACACGGCCGCGAAACCCTCCTCACCGAGTTCACAGACTGGTGCACCAGCGACTTTGACAGCGCGGTACGGCTGCTGGTCGGACCGGGAGGGCAGGGCAAAACTCGCTTCGCCCGCGCACTCACCGCCCGCATGCGCGCCCATGGATGGCTCGCCGGACTCGCCCGCCCCGACAGCGCTGGCCAGGTCGGGCGCCTCGCCACGCAGACACGGCCGGTGCTACTGGTCGTGGACTATGCCGAAACCCGCCAAGATCTCACCAGCGCCATTCTCAGCACCTTGGAAGCGCGGTCAAGTCGCGTTCCAGTGCGGCTGGTGCTGGTCGCCCGCGGAGGTGGGGACTGGTGGGACGACCTCTCTCTCCGCCACGCCCTCGCCGACGATGGGCAGATCATCCCCCTGCCGGCGGTGGAAATCACCGGACCTGACCGGACGAGCCTTTACACCGACGCTGCCAGCACGTTCGGTCGCCGGCTCACCGACCTCGATCCCGCCGTGGACTGGACCGAACGCGCCCGGCAGGTTGAGAGCGGGATACCGGGCCTGTCCGACCCTGGATACAGCTTGATCCTGGCCATACACATGGCCGCCCTCACCGCCATACTCGACCAACCCGGCACCAGCACGGACCGATCACCAGCACAAGTCGCGGACCGGCTGCTCCGTCACGAGAAGCGGTACTGGACCGACACCGCCCACACCCGCGGCATCCATCGATCCGCCGAGAGCCTGGAACAGGCCATCGCCGCGGCGACCCTCTGCGGCGCCACCAATCTGGCCGAGGCCACCGCGATACTCGCCCGCGTCCCGAGCTTTGCTGGGGATGACGGTGGCTCCCACGACCAGCGGATCAGGGCGGCACGCTGGCTCGCAGGGCTCTACCCACCATCGTCTGACCAGGCCGGGCAACTCTGGGGCGGGATCAGCCCCGACCGGCTTGCGGAACACTTCCTCGCCTGTCACCTCTCCAGCCACACCGGTGATCCCAAATTTGCCGAACAGACCATCGTCGGCGCATCAACCACACAGATCTACCAGGCGCTGACCGTCCTGAACCGTGCCGCACCCGCGCACCCCGAACTCACCGCCCTTCTAGCCACCCTGCTCACTGGCGACCCGACCACCCGCGCCCCGATCGCACTCCGGGTCGCGATCGAAGCAGCGGACCACCGGCCTACCGCCGACGCCCTAACCACCATCGCACCCCGCCTCGACCAGCCCACTCTCACCGCCATGATTGACAGTCTTCCGCGGTATAGCCTGCGTCTGCTCGACCTCGCTGCGACCCTGCAACACGTCCACACCACCCGGACACGCCACGGTGCACCCCACCACCCGAACCTTGCCGCCGCGTTGAACGACCTGTCGGTCCGGCTGGCCGATCTGGGGCGGTCCGAGGAAGCGCTGGCTGCGGTCGAGGAAGCCGTGGCGATCCGCCGTCGGCTTGCCGCCGACCGACCCGACACCTTCCTCCCCGACCTAGCAGTCTCACTGAGTAACCTGGCGAACCGGCTGGGGGACCTACGAGAGCCGGAAGTCGCCCTAGCCATCAATGAGGAAGCTGTCGCTACCTACCGGCGGCTCGTCGCCGACAGACCCATCGCTTTCCTTCCCGACCTTGCCGCCGTGTTGAACAACCTGGCGGTCCAACTAGGGAATCTAAGGCGCAGAGAAGAAGGCCTGGCTGCGATCGAGGAAGCCGTGGCGATCCGCCGTCGGCTTGCCGCCGACCGACCCGACATCTTCCTCCCCAACCTCGCCACCTCGCTAAACAACCTAGCGGCAGCCCTGGGAGATCTGGGTCGCCATGACGAAGCGCTGGCTGCGATCGAGGAAGCCGTGGCGATCCGCCGTCGGCTTGCCGCCGACCGACCCGACACCTTCCTCCCCGACCTAGCAATCTCACTGAATAACCTGGCGATACGGCTGGGGGACCTAAGGCGCAGGGAAGACGCATTGGCTGCAATCCAAGATGCCGTCGCTACCTACCGGCGACTCGCCGCTGACCGGCCTGACACGTTCCTCGCGAATCTTGCCGGCTCGCTAAATAACCTGACCATCGATCTGGGGGATCTGGGACGGCCCGAGGAAGCTCTAGCCACTATCCAGGAAGCTGTTGTTGCCTACCGCCGGCTGGCGGCTGACCGACCCGACGCCTTCCTCCCCAACCTCGCCACGGCGCTGAATAACCTGGCGGACCTACTCCGCGCGACGGGCCGACACGCCGAAGCAAAGACTATCGATCATGAACGAGGCGCCCTGTCGAAGGTCAAAAACGATCAATCGTGACGCGATCACGATCTCTCCTTGATTGCTATTCGGAACTGTCCAGCTCGGCCTGTGGTGATGAGCGACCCTTGGCTCGGTCCGGTAGTCCGGCGGAAGGACGCGGTGGTCGCGATCGAGGAAGCCGTAGCAATCCGCTGGCGGCTGGCCACTGACCGGCCCGATGCCTTCCTTCCCGATTTCGCCAGCGCGCTGAACAGCCAGTCGGATCTATCGTTGGATCGACCCGGAGACGCCCGGCGAGAGGTAAACGTCGAGGTCAGCCAATGGTCTATGAGCGACCCTTGGCCGGCCCCACCCCCTGGGGCAGCGGGGCCTCGACTCCGTCCCCACGACACGATCGAGGGACCCGCGCAGGCGTTCGGAGCCCAGGAACACAACTGCGTCTGCGCTATTGGTCGAACTCGCCGTCCTGTGCGCCGGCGAGGAAGGCGGCCCATTCGGCGGGTGTGAAGTGCAGGGCCGGTCCGTCTGGGTTCTTGGAGTCGCGGACGGCTCGGCCGCCGTCGGGGAGAGTGGCGACCTCGACGCAGTTGCCGCCGGTGCCGCCGGAGTAGCTGCTCTTGCGCCAGTTCAGTGGGGCGTCCGCACCGTGGGTGGTCATCGCTGTAGGTCCTCACGTGCCGCTTTGATGATCGAGAGGGTGTTGGGGGTGGGTGCGAGGGCGGAGCTGCGGAGCTGGTTCATCCAGGCTTCGTAGCGTCGGACCTCGGCCTGTTTCTCCAGGTAGAGGCTGCCCGTGGGAGCTTCGATGTAGACCGTCTCGGAAGCTCCGCCGGTGTCAGGGAAGCCCAGGATCGTGAAGCTTGCGATCATGCCGGCGTGGGCGCCCGCGGTGAACGGCACGACCTGGATCGTCACCGCGGGTTGCTCCGCCGCCTCGATCAGCCGGTCCAGCTGCCGGGTCATGACGGTGGGGCTTCCGACGTGCCGGCGGATCACGGCCTCGTCGAGGATCGCCCACAGCTGCACGGGCTGGTCTCCGGTGAGGATCTTCTGCCGGTTCATCCGGACTTCCACGGCCCGGTCGACCTCGTGGGCGGGCAGCTCCGGTGAGGCGGCGCGGATGACCGCGCGGGCGTAGTCCTCGGTCTGGAGCAGGCCGGGGACGAGCAGGCTCTCGAAGGTCGTGATCGTGGAGGCCTCGGCTTCCAGGCCGATGTAGACCTGGAACCAGCGGGGTACGAGATCGCCGTAGGAGTGCCACCAGGCGGGCCTGCGGTTCTCTTTCACCAGCGCCAGCAGGGCTTGGCGCTGCTCGGCGTCGGTGACGCCGTAGAGGTCGAGCAGGTCCGAGACGTTACGTAGGACGAACCGGAACTGGCCGGTCTCCATCCGGCTGATCGTCGGCCCGCTGCGGTGGATGTGTTCCCCGGCCTGGTCGACGGTCAGTTCCTTGGCCTCCCGTAGGCGGCGCAGCTCCGCGCCCAGGCGCCGGCGCCGCACGGTAGGGCCTGGTGTGCTCGGCATCGCCCTCCCTTCTCCCGGTAGCAGTCTGCCAGCCCCTGTCTCGGGCCGATCAACGCTGACTCACGTATCTGCCATACGTACTTGCGTATGAGAGTTCCGCGGGTGCATTCTGCCAGTACCCCAGCGCCGCCCATGACGGCGCTGGGGTGCGGAACGAAGGGCACGCCAGGAGATCGTTTCCGGTCGGCAAGGGGGCAGGGCCATGGAGGAACACCGGTACGTGGTGTGGGACGCGGAGGGACGGCCGCTGGGCGCGTTCGGCAACTTTGACACCGCCCACGAGTGGGCGCACCGGCGCCTGCGGCAGGCGCTGACCCGCCTTCCCCTGACCGTGGATGACCGGGTGGCGAAGGTCAGCCGCCGTCTGTCGCAGGCGCGCTGCGAGCTGGTCGCGTGGGTAGAGTTCGCCGTTCTCCCGGGCTGCGACCTGTCCAGCCTGGCCCAGGGCGTGGGGGACTCGTCGCATTGCCTGCCCGCGCGACCCACACGCGGATGAGCGCCACGATCACCAGTCGCCGCACGCGCAGTGCTGCGCGGGGATCGGCATGACCGGGGGCGCCTCCTCCGCGATCCGGGTGGCGGTGGCGCACTTCCCGTCCACGACCGCCGCTGTCCCCAGGGTGCGCAGGAGCACCGTGCACATGCTCACCACGTGGTCCGTGGACCCGGACGCCGTCAGCGTCGCTGAGGTCGTCGTCTGCGAGCTGGCCTCGAACGCCGCGAAGGCGAGCCACCCGGACGACGTCATGGCCATACGGCTCACCGCGACCAGCGGAAGCATCCTGATCGAGGTGTGGGACAGCAACGACGCCGGCCCCCGCATCACCGACCCGGACACCGACAGCGAGGACGGCCGGGGCCTGCTCATGGTCGGCGCGCTGAGCAGCCGATGGTCGTGGTACCGCGCCAAGACCCAGGGCAAGGTCGTGTGGGCGGAGATCTCTAGCGGCCTGGTGCCGGAGCCAGCGGCCATGGTTACAGCGATGCCGACCCGAACACCGACCGTCGGGCCGGAGCCCACGGAGCCGATCGCCTACCGCACCGACCCGGAAACCCTGCGGCGGGTCGCCGATGCGCTGCGCGGACTGGACCGCTGGCACCGCCCCCGTCCACCCGAATCTGTCGCGCACCGCATCAGTGTCAGGACCTGACCGGGAGGGCGGCCATGAGGAAAGCCAGCCTGAAGGCGGAACAGAAGGATCTACGCGATCGCATGCTGGACGCGGGGTCAACATCCGCGGAGATCGCGGGAGAGTTCATCCGCCGCTACCGCTTCCGTCCCCGCGCAGCGTTCCGCCACGCCCACGGATGGACGCTCCTCCGCGCTGCGGAGCACATCAACGATCACGCGGCCATCCTGGACATCGATACCGACGGCAGAGCGACTATGACCGGTCCCCACCTCTGTGAGCTGGAGCACTGGCCCCACCCGGCCGAACGGCGGCGGCTCACCCCGCAGGTTCTCGCGCTGCTCGCAGCCACCTACGGGACAGACGTGCACAGCCTGCTCGACGTCCACGACCGCGCCTGCCTCCGGCCCGCAGACAGGCTGGTGATCGACTCGATGCGGAGCAGTAGTGTCGGCCACTTGCGCCTGCGGCTTGCAGATAGAGTGAGTGGCTGCGATCCCGCCTGTGCGGACGCGTCATCCCCGGCCTTCAGCTGACATGGTGCCGCTTCGGCCAGGGCAACTGGCTGAGCTGTCGGCGGGGGCTGGGGACCTCGATGGGCTACGCGTCTGTTCTGACGCCGATGATGAGGTGACTGGGCTGGTTGGCCAAGCAGCTGATTGAGGTCGGCGGCGACGGTTTACGTATCGAATTCAGGCTGGACGCGGGGAGGTCCAGCACGCAGTCGCTGCTGGTGAATCCGGGGCGCGAACAGGATCGGAGCTAGAGTCCGCTGTTCCCTAGCCTCCTGGCCCGATCGGCCCCGGCCCCACCGCTCGCCGTCAGGCTTAGCAAGCTGGCGCTACCTGATCGGAGGTATTCGTGAAGATGAATGCATCGCTTGCGAAGCCTTGGTGGCCGTCAGGGGTGGTGACGTAGTCCCATAGATCAGTTCTACCGTACGGGCCGGTAACCGCTGGACCGCGTACCTGGCAACCGATGGTCAGCATCGTCTGCTCGGGTATCACAACTAGGAGTTTTCCGCTCCCAGGTCCGCTGTTCAGCCACAGGCCGGCGCCGCCGGTCCACGATACTGGCGCCTGGATGACGGAAGGTCCGACTGCGGGAAGCTCAGCGGGAGATGGTTCGGCCTGGCCGCTGTGCTCCACAACCTTCCTTACGAAAAGGAAGAACTGTACTTCTCGGGGAAGTTTAACGCGGAATTTTATGATCTTTGTGTAGGGATTTCCGACGATCTGCGCGGCACCTATCTCGGCTGCATCCCTGAGCGGAGCGCAAGTCCAGTCGTCCCACCCGAAGAACCGTCGAATTTTATCGTTGACGCGTCCCTGGCCGTCGCCGAGAAAGCTGCCGAGGTTGAGACCATCCCGATCGGGATCGTAGGTCCGGTAGCCGCAGACAGTTTCCTCGTCGGCCCTCGCGACACCGGGGGTCACGAAGAGGGTGACAGCCGTCAGTCCCATGACCAAGACTGCGATAAGGGCGGCGTGGGTTGTCGGCCTAGGGTGGCCTGATCCTACTGAATATGTTCTCAACTACATCCCTTCCTCTTTAGGAACCACTAAAGATTGATCATTAAAATGATTTGACATTGCTTATCTTGATGGCGCACTAGGCTCATTCGATCGGGGTGCTGTCGATGATCTGGTGGCGCAAGCGGCTGATCGGGAGTGTATGTCGGCCCGAATCCATGGTTTTCGGCGTGTCGGATTGCCGTCATGGATGCCGGCGCGTGATCCTGGCCATCAGGAAACGGTCGAGCTAGCATTTTCCTGGACAATGAGACGCAGTCGGAGGGCCCGTCTCCTCCTGCGGTCGTCGCATCCGACAGCATCGAGGCGGCATTCCGAGACTTAACGAGCCCAGCCGACACCCGGCTCGGTGCGTGCACGATGCGGCCGTCGTGCCGGTTCAACTTCGCCCTCGGGTCCGGAGGCTGCTTCCCGGTACGGCGGCCTTGGTCCCAGCCCGCTCCGCTTCTCGCAGCCGCTGCACTGGTTAACTCCCCGAAGGGCCGCCCCAAGTTCGCCACGTGCCAGCAGTCGCCTAGTTCATTTGGTCTACGTGAATGGCCCGTACGGTCTATCTGTCATCGGGTCAAAATGGGCTGAAAGTGTCAAATCATGCTGGCCGGCCGTTCCGACTCCAAAGTTAGAACGAGACGAGTCCGACATCGTGCGGTACGTATGGGTAGAGACGGTCCGCAGTCGCTGTGCCACGGGCCGACGCCACGACCGCGCGAGGTGGACGCGATGGAAGGTCGCAACAGCTCTCGGTATCAGAACCGACCAGGCCGGACGATCATAATCAGTGGCTTGGCGGCCGTCGCACTGGTGGCTGCCGTCACGGGCTGCGGCTCCGATGGCGATTCCGCGCCGCCTCCACCCCCGACGCCGTCCAGCACACCAGCGCCATCCCCAACACCGGCGTCGGCCGCGGCCGACGCCGAGCGGCAAGCGATCGATGCCTACGTCAGCTTGTGGAACGCGATGGCGGAAGCCAGCCAGACCTCGAACTGGCAGTCTCCGGAGCTGGGGCGCTACGCCTCGGGCTCGGCCCTGCAGGTGCTGTCCGGCAGCCTGTCAGTACCGCACTGACGGCAGCCTGGTCGACGACGAACCGGGCGGTCGGCGGGCGGTGACCTCCGAGGTGCGTCTCCACCAGGACGGGTCGTGGAAGGTCACCCGGTTCGCGGTCGAAGGCCTCGGATCATGCTGAGGTCATGGCGTTCGGCGGCCGTGGCCGCGACATCCCTGGCTCTGGTAGCCGTGTCCGCGGTTCCGGCGCTCGCGCGGGATCCTTACGCGTTCACGACGTGCGCGCAGAACCCGCATCCTGGATGTGAGCTTGGCGCGGGCCAGGGAGCGGAGCCCGCCGCCCCGCCCCGCCAGGAAACGCCGCAGGCGCCCGACCGCGGCACTCCATCGCCAGACGGCGGTAGGCGCACCCGTCCGCCGGGTGACACCTCGCTCGATCCATCAGAACTCGCCCGCTGCTCCTACGTACGCAGCGCCTTCCAGCCGCCCTCCGACGCGACCCAGCCGGTGCTGTTCCAGACCGTGCCGCACCGTGACGGCCCACGCATCGTGACCGCACTGGGCCACCCCGGAGGTCTCCGTGTGCAGCTGGCCGCGACCGTTCCGGACGGGCAGCCCGGGGCCTGGTACGTATACCAGTGCCAGACCCAGGGCGTGCGAGACGCGCTGTATCGACCTCCGGTGTGGATCGCAGATGGGCAGGGAGGGCCGGCCGATGCTGCCCCGGATCCAGTGGCGCTCGCGGAGCAGGCCCGGAACCAGTTGCATCTGCGGGGGCCGGCGATTGGGCTGAGTCCGACGGGCCGGCAGTTGATCCGCCTGCCGACGTGGATGTGGCTGGATCCGGCCGGCTGGAATCCGGCCTCCGCGACGGCCGCCGCCGGCGGCGTCTCCGTCACCGCCACGGCCATGCCTGTCGGCGTGGTGTGGACGATGGGTGACGGCTCCGAGGTTCGCTGTGCCGGGCCGGGCACCCCGTACCGCGCCGATGCTGATCCGAAGGCGTCATCGCCGGACTGCGGCCACACCTACCAGCATGTGTCGGAAGATCAGCCGGGCGGGACGTTCCCCGTGACCGCCACAGTGACCTGGAATGTGACCTGGGCCGGCGCCGGTCAGACCGGAGCGTTCGAGGGCCTGACCACGGTCTCGACGGTCCAGGTCGAGGTGATCTCCATTCCCGCGTTGATCACCGGGGGCGGATGACCAAAGCCCTTTGCTGGGTCGGGTCCTGGTGGCCGCTATCGCTTGGTCCTGTCGACGGCGTCCGCCCAGGAAGGAGTTCGGGGCCGTGGTGGTCGGCGGCCAGTGGAGGTGGGTCCCAGGCCTGGGATGGGATCATCCCAGGTCACGGCCAGCCTCCTGTTGGCTCCCCACAGTGAAGGGAAACACGGCATGGCAGAGCAGCGGACCTGGGACATTGTCACCGGTCCCGGCATCACGGCCCTCGGTATAGCCGCATCTCGGAGCGTGGAGTCGTCGATGCCCGACGCGCTCATCGACGACCCGTTCGGGGCCGTGTTCCTGGGCGCGGTGGACTCGCCGGTTCCGTTCCCACTGCGCTGGCCCGCCGAGGGTGAACCGGTGAGTGACCAGCACAGACTGTCCCTACATACCTCCCGCTTCATCGGCGTGCGCTCGCGGTTCTACGACGACGTCATCCTGGACGCGGTCCGCGACGGAGCTGGCCAGGTCGTTCTGCTTGCCGCGGGCCTGGACACGCGGGCGTTCAGACTGCCCTGGCCGTCCGACGTCACCCTCTACGAACTGGACCAGCCGGGGGTGCTCGCCTTCAAGAACGACGTGCTGCGCGGCAGCCGGACTGCGCCTGGCTGCCGGCGTGTCGCGGTCGGCACCGACCTGCGCGAGGACTGGGTGGGCGCGCTCACCGCGGCAGGGTTTCTCCCGACGGTGCCGACCGTGTGGGTTGCGGAGGGTCTGCTCGGCTACCTTCCTGCCACCGCCGAGGAACACCTGCTGCGAAAGATCCACCAGCTGTCCGCCGTCGGCAGCCGCCTCGCGCTGGACCGCTTCGCGGACCTGGACCGTCTGGCCTCCGACACCGCGACGCTGGAGCAGCTCAGCCGCCGGTCCGGTATCGAGGCGCGATCGCTGTTCAACACCGAGCCCCGTCCGCACCCGGCCCAGTGGCTGTACCCGAACGGCTGGACCGTCCGCGAGGACGACGACACCGAGATCGCCGACCGTTACGGCCGCGACCTGACCGACCCGTTCACCGGACAGACCACCCGGCCCTGGCTCGACACGCGCTTCCTCACCGCCGAACTCGGCCGCGGGTAAAGGTGTTCTGCGGCATCGACTGGTCGGCACACCACCACCACCACCACCACGACGGACCGGGTGCGGGTCGCTGAGGTCACGAACGGCTGATCGGATGTCGCGCCACCGGGCGCTGCCATGAGTGTGCCGCGTTCTCCCTCCCCCGGGCCGAGAGCTGGCCGCCGCAAGCGCGGGGAGACAGGGTGGCGGCGTCTCGCTGCGGCGCGAAACCGTCGTCTGCCCTCCGTCCCAGCCTTTGCCTGGCCTATCGATATTCGATAGATTCCCATCGTGAATCGATGGAAGGATGGGTCATGGGACGGCTGACGGTGGGGGCGCTGCGCGCTGTGCTCGTGGTGGTGCTCGCAGGCACCGTGTTCGTACAGGCGGGGATGGTGTGGGCGTTGGTCAGCGGGAGCGACCCGGAGGACGGGTCGCTCCCGCTGACCCCGCTGCGCGTGATCACGATCCTGGGCATGGTGTCGGTCCAGGTTGTGCTGCTCTGTGTGGGGCGGCTGGTGACGATGGTGCGGCGCGGAACGGTGTTCTCCCGCGCCGCCTTCCGGTACGTGGACGTCGTGATCGGTGCGATCGTGGCGGCTGCCCTCGTGTGGTTCGCGGTCACGGTTCTCAATGCGCCGGGTCAGCGGGACGACCCGGGCGTCACCGTCATCATGGGCGGGGTCGGCTTGGCCGTCCTGGGGGTCGCGCTCCTCGTGCTCGTGCTGCGGATGCTGCTTGCCCAGGCCGTTGCTCGTGATGTCGAGGCGTCGCAGTTGCAGGCCGAGCTGGACGAGGTGATCTGATGCCGATCGCCGTCGACATCGACGTGATGCTGGCCAGGCGGAAGATGTCCGTGGGCGAGCTCGCGGACCGCGTGGGGATCACTCCCGCCAACCTGGCGGTACTCAAGAACGGCCGCGCCAGGGCGGTGCGCTTCGCGACCCTCGCCGCGCTCTGCGAGGTGCTCGACTGCCAGCCGGGCGACCTGCTGCGCTGGGAGCCCGAGGACGCCGCGGGCGCAAGCGCCAGCGGAACAGCCGGACAACCGCTGCCCCAGCTGGCGATCGCTGGCACGCCAGCAGACTGCGCAGCAGGAGCGCTGCGAGACCGTGACCAGCGAACCTCGCCAAGTAGGCCGGATCGGCACGCCAGCTCCTGACCAACTACAGCGGCGGCCCGCCGGTAGATCCGTCTCCTCCGAGCTGGCATGCCGCGGTTGTTGGCCAGTGCCAGCGCCGCCGGACGCGGCCGTTGTTGGCCAACGCGGCGATTGGCCCATGAGCGTGCCCGCGGACGTCGGAGGCCGTGAACCCGGCCAGGCGGACGGGTCTGATCGGGAGCGCGGTCAAGCCTCCTGCCGCCAGAGCGGTGTGACCTCAACGCGGGTGAGCCGCCACCCGTCTTGGGCGCGGAGCGCCTGGAACGCGAAACGCAGGCCGACGAGCCTCAAGAGCGGGGGAAAGACCTGTCTCGACGGGAAGTACGCGACAAGCTCATTCGCCGTCATAGTGGCGCGGTCCCCGTCAAGCTCGACGAGCACGTCGGTGATCAGATGCTGAGAGTTCTCGTTGTCGTCGCTGGTGCGCCGCGAATAGTCGAGTATGTCGTCGATCCCCGTGGCGCCGCCGCGAGCGCTGTGGATGATGGCGTCCTCGTGGAAGATCGCGCGCCCCTCCTTGTCGTCGCCGGTGTCCAGCCAGCGCCCAAGCTGACCGACCAGGGCGGCAAGTTCTGCTCGGTCGGTGATGTCCCTCAGATGAGGCACGGTGCTCCTCAGTGCTCCTGCGCCGAACGGCCGTCGTTGACAAGGTGTGGGGCCGATAAGACCGCTCGACCCTGCGACGGTCAGGCTAAGAGTTCAAGTCCGCTTGAGGTCAACTCCTTCGTCGGCCTGCTACCGGCATCTCCCGGCGCTTCCGCAGGCTGGCCAACTATCCCGGCTGTTGACCATCTACTGGTCAACCATCACGACGGGTGGCCATCTACCCCCGATCGCTACACGCCCATCGGAGAGCCCGTCCGGTAGCCCATCCGGTACGCATCCCGGTCTCCCATTTGATGAGCTACTCTGCCGTCGAGGACTCGTGCAGGTCGGCGTCCTGCTGGCACCGCCCAAGAACAGCCCGACTGGTACCCCCCGGGTACCGGGAGATAGTCGGGACGGCGGCGGGAAGGTGACGGAGAGTGGCCCGCGAGCCGGCCATAGAGCCCCTTTTCTGGGCAGCCTCAATCCATCGAAATCATTCGCATTTCACCTCCCCTGTATTTGTTGTTTCTTTGACGCTGACCGTCGGGGTTAGCTCTTCCATTTTCTTTTTCTGTGTCGCGATTTAAAGGGGCCTCCGACCTGCAGGAACGTTGTCGGGGAAATCTTCGGAGAATCCAAGAAAGGCTGTCTCGGGGTATTGATTTCCGCTGGAGTGGGAGGGATTATTGGTTATCGGCGCGTTGCGTCCGGCGTGCGGCGCTAAACCCCCTTCTTGTGTGGAGTCTTCCATGTCGAATTCCTTCATTTCCTCGTTCTTCTCTCGGGACATTCCTTCCGTTGTTGCCGAGGCGGTCACGGCGGAGGACATGGCGCGGGTCACCGAAGCGGACTGGGTCGCGATCGTCGAGCACGCGCACCGGTACTGCTGGAAGGCGGACTCGGCCCGGTCCCGCAAGCGCGCTGACCGCTCGGCCACGATCGCCCGGGACGGACGCGGGATCTACGGCAGTGACGATGTGTCCGACGACATCGCCCAGGACGCAGTCCTGATCTTCGCCCGCCGGTTCGGAATGATCATTCGTGGGTGTGTGGTCGCCTCGGTCGACGTGGCCACCCGTGAACCCGACCAGTGGCGGTACCAGCCGAGGAACGGAGAGATGTTCCTCGTGGACCGTGCCCTGATCCGCCAGTGGGCCGTTGGGGACGCTGCCAAGCGTAACGGTTACCGTCCCGGCAAGCCAGAAGCGGCCACGCCGGACGTGGCGGAGCAGCAGGCGAAGCATCTGGCCGCGTCTACCTTCCTCGCGGCCATGTCGGAAGTGATCTTCGATGCGGCGTGGGGAGACGGACGTGAGTTCCCGACCCTGCAGAAGGTCATGGACGTGGCGAACCAGGACGATGACCTTGGACGCACCGGCATGTTCGCGACCGTCGCCCAACAGACCTACGGCGGCAAGTACGGATCACGTCGCTCCGTGATCAAAGTCCGGGACGCTGCCCACGCGGAAGCGCGCGAACTCACCGAACGTTGTGACGCGATCCGCGACGAACTGACCCACCGTGACCAGGCGAGGAAGCGTCTTACCGCCGACGACTGACACAGCCGCTACCCCCAACGGAGCCTCCGAGCGTCATGCTCGGAGGCTCCTTCCTGTTCAATCCCCTCAATCCCCTCGGTGGCCTCGGTGGCCTCGGTGGCCTCGGTGGCCTCGGTGGCCTCGGTGGCCTCGCCATAGTGCCAGTTCTGCCGGTCCCCGCTCGTGTGTTGGGCCTTGGTCGCGTGACTCGCCGTCCTTGCTGCTTCTGGCGGCTTCGCTGGTCGGACCGGCCTCAACGGCTCGTGCTGGTCTCATCAGGTCCTACGGGCCTCGCCGAGTCCCTGCCCGTCCCCGCGGTCTCTGGCCTGTCCGCCTGCGGCTCGGCACCGAGCGGCGCCGGGCCGGTCTCGCCGACCCGAATTGGTCTCGTCCCCGTGGGGCCTGCCTACCTGTGCCGATACCGGTCTTCATCTGCCGGTCCTGTGTCCGCGCTGTTCTCGCCGGCTGCAGCGAGCCCATCCCCCTACCCACCCACCTGCCTGCCGACATGCCCGCCCGTCCACCTACCTGCCCGCCCATTCCGCCGGATGCGCGGAGTGGCGACGCGTTGGCACCGCGTGGGCTCCCGCTGGCTGCGCGCGATGTTCTGAACGCCCGGGTTCTGCTGGTCCGAGCTGGCCTCGCTGGCGGCGACCCGCGCTTTCGCCTCGCCGGCCTTGCTGAACCTGCCGGCTCTGAGCGTTACCTGTCGTGCCGGGCGGGCCGTTCCCGATGGTCTTGGTCGGTTCCGTCCGCTGGCGGGCGGAGCTCGGTCGGATCGCCGACCGGACCCGGTCCGGGTCCGGACCCGGACCCGGACCTTGGGAATGGGCGGGTTCGTGCCCTTGCGGACGGTCGGGGTGATCCTTGCCCTGTTTCATGGATAGACGGGCGATCGTCGGACCGGGTCGGCCGGTCGGCGCGTCTCAGGGGGAACGGTCGGACTCCGAACGCGCCGGAGCCCAGATCTGCCTATCTGGCGTCTTCGAGGTCGCTGCGGCTGTTCCCGCTCATGGTGGCACCATGGCTGCCATGCGTCTGGGCACCGCTGATCATTTCGGCTGGGCCGTAGCTGTCACGGCGACGGGGGATCATCGGGTCGTGGACCGCCGGCGGATCGAGCTGATCGAACCAGGCCTGCCAGTGGCGCCGATCCACCATGCCGGCGGTCCTCACCAGCTCCACCGGTCGGGGGAGCGGCTCAGCGACACCGAACTCGCGGCGCTGGTGGCCGATGTCCGTGCCTGCGTGGTCCGGGCCGCTTCGGCGGCCTTCGAGGAGCTGGCCGCAGTGTTGTCCGCACCGATCAGCTCGCTCTCGCTGCGGACCTGGCCGGCTGGCTTCCCGGCCGACATCGCCGTACAACGACGCGTCCCGTACGAGAGCCGTGCCGACGCCATCATGTACCGGCAGGTGCTGGCCGACGTGGCGCGGAACCGCGGCTGGGCGATCCATCTCTATGACCCGAAAACCGTTGAGGCTGAGGCGGCCCGCCTCCTAGGCAAGCGCGCGGATGAGGTGCTGCGCGGACCACGGGCAATGCTGGGGCTGCCCTGGGCGAAGGATCACCGGGTCGCCCTTGCGGCCACGATCGTGGCCGCGTGATCCCACCTCTGCTCTGAGGCCCGGTCGGTTTCTGCAGGTGCCAGCGGAGCCTGCCACGGAGGGCCGCTGACGGTGTGCCCAGCGGTCTCCTGTGCATGCTCGCGAATCACAGCGTTGCAGGTCAGAGGTCCGATGGTGATCGGATCCTGCCGCCGGCGTACGGCTGCGGGCCGGACGGGTGGGGAGCGGCTGCACGGGTCGGCTGTGCTCGGTTGACTGCCCAGCGATCTTGCTGGGCAGGATGTGGTAGATCGTGCTGGCTTTTCGCTGGGCACGGTGTGGTGCGCTAGGCCCGTCCGAATCCCGAGGCATCGGAAAGGACGGCCGCCATGCCCGCGAAACGATCTCCCTTGTGTGCGCGAACGGCTGACGCCAGGCAGCGCGCGCCGCGTTGGCGACTTCCCGAGGCTGCTCCCGCCGGTCGCTTCCAACATCCCTACTCCTGGGGCGGCGCACCCGTCTCGATCGTCACGCGGGCAGGCCGCGCGAGGCCCGATCCGCCTGCCGGCCGGGCCGATGGTCGCCCATGGCGCGACGTGGTGATCTTCGTCGGTCGCTCCCCGAGGGCCGGAGCTGCCAGCGACGGCGACGGGCGCTTGTGATCTTCGCGATGGAGGTTGTCGCGTTGTTCGGCGATCATCATCCGATTGGACTAGTCAATGGCACCACTTTTCCCTGTGGACGCACGTCGGACCATATTTTGATCTCTAATCCTGGCGGTCCGGTGGGTGGGCCCCATTCCTACTAGTCGGGGAGTGGGGGCGGTGCTTTTCGGCGGTCCTCCGAGCCAATTCTCTTCCGTCGCCCATCGGACAACTCTTCAACAACTTTGGAGATCAACTGTCCGAAGTGGGCCTGAAAACCGGATTCCTATATAGCGGCGTTTCGCGCCGCACGGAAGGAGGCCCGCCTCGTGACCGACCAGGCCCACACGAACCCCGACCGTCCCGGCTCTCCCCGCCCGCTGCGTCCGGTAACCCCTGCAGCACAGCAGCCAGACGGACCGCATCCCGCACCCGCGCCCTCGGGACCACCGGCGGTTCCCGCCGATCCGCCTCGCCCTGGCACGGCGGCGGGGGAGGAGTCCGGGTCCGGACCCGGCTCTATTCCTGGACCTTCCTCGAACTCTCCGGCGGGTGGGAATCCGCATCCAGCTCAGACGGTGCTGTGTCCGCGGTCAATTCCCGGATCGGAGTATTTTCCGTGCTTCGCGGGTTCCCTTCCGGCCCGTCCGGGTGTTACTGTTTCTGTCAATGAGCCGGATACTGCCCCGTGCCCTGCTGGGAGCGGCTGCCCGATCTTGGCCTCCTCTGCCTCTGTCTGGTCCTTTCCTTCGGCGCCTGGAGGCTCTATGACGGCTGCCCGTCCCACCGGTCCCATCGACAACCCGGACGCCGACGGCGACGGGCCGCCGATCGCCCAGCGCGACCCTGGCCACCCTGGCCAGATCGGGCAGCCCTCCGCTGCGGGCGGCGCCCCGGCCGCAGAAGATCCCCACGGGTCAATGGGGGAGAAAACGGAGGCGGAGGACGCGGGAGTCGTCGCGCTGCGAGCCCCTTCGGAAGGCGGACGGGGACGGCCGGGCCGGCGGTGGGTATTTCACGGCGAGGTCGAGACGATCAGTGGCCCGGGGGCCGCCCGGCTCCGGGCGGAGCTCGTGGGCGCGATCCGGGACCTGCTGCTCTGGGACGCCGGCGAGGCCACCGGCAACAGTGGATCAGATGAGGAGGCAGCATGAACGATCCTGGCCGACCGTCCCGGACGGCCGGGCGGGACCGTCCGGGACCCGGGCCGGCGAGCCGGGCGGCGGATCCGGCGAACCCGGCGCTGCGCGGGTTGTCGGATCTGGCGGTGTCGCCGTTCGCGTTGCCGCTGGCGGGGTTGGATCGGGAGATCCGGGTCGCGTTCGCCGGGCGGACCTCGACCGAGGAGCAGCAGGACCCCCGCCAGTCGTTGATCCGCCAGCTGGACCGGTCGAAGTCCGCCCTGCCGGAGTCGTGGGTGATCGTCGCGCACTTCTACGACGTGGAGTCGGGCCGCAAGGAACTCGATCAGCGCGGCCACGGGGCCGACGTGTCCCGGTTCGACATCCCGATCCCCCGCGACGGTGGCATCGACGACCTGCTGGCCGAGGCGGATCATCCGAACTGCCGGTTCGATGCGGTGATCTGCGAGTCGATGTCGCGGATCGCCCGGCGAATGTACGAGAACCTCGCGATCGAACGCCGGCTCGAACAGGCCGGCGTGGCGCTGCTGGCGTGGAACGAACCGATCAAGGTCGACGGGCCGCGGGCCTCCGCGATCCTGCAACGGCGGATCAACCAGTCGGTCGCCGAGTACGAGGTCTGGAACACCCTCGAAAGTAGCTGGGGTGGGCTGTGCACCCATGTCCGCGACGGCTGGAACATCGGCAAACCGCCCTACGGCTACCGGCCGAAGAGCTACCGGCACCCGAACTCGATAAAAGCCGACCGGGGGGCGACCAAGACCCGCCTCGAACCCGACGGGGCACGCGGGGAGACAGTCACGCAGATCGCGCACTGGCGCTACTACCGCAAACTTGGCTATGGCGAGATCGCCGAGCAGCTCAACGCCGACCTGGAGCGCTACCCCCCACCCGAGCCGCCCGGTGGGGCCCGCCGGGCACGAGGGGCATGGTCGAAGTCCACGGTGGCCGATCTGCTGCGTAACCCGAAATACACCGGCTATCAGGTGTTCAACCGGCGGGCGACCCGGTCCCGGCATGGGGCGGTCAACGGGCCGGAGAAGTGGGTGTGGTCATCCGAACCCGTCCACGAACCCTTGATCCCGAAGTGGATGTTCGACGAGTTCAACGCCAACCGGCAGACCCGACGCGGCTCCCGCGAGCACAACGAACTCAACCGCCACCCCGCGACCAAACGGACCTACGTGTTCCGGGGCATGATCCACTGCACCTGCGGGCGGCGGATGTTCGGAACCGTCCGCGATCCCAGCGCACCTGTCTGGTACAAGTGCTGGCCCCGAGCGAACAACCGGGGCCGTGACGACAAGTTCGTCGGACACCCCAAGAGCGTCCGTATCCGCGAAGACGTCCTTGAAGCCGCGATCGCCGACTTCTACGCCGAACGCGTCTTCGGGCGCGACAGGATCGCCCTCCTGAACGCCGAACTCGCGACCTACGATGACCGCGCCGAGCGGGAACGAGCAGCCGAGCGAGGCCGACTCCAGAAGAAGATCGACGAGCTTGATCGCAGGCAGGGCAACCTGCTCCGCCAGGCGCAGGACGGCGACCCCGACGACCCGTTCACCCAGGGACTGCGCAGTAGCTACAACCAGCTCGACGCAGAGCGTAAGACCGCCCTCGGGAAGATCAAGGATCTCGACGCGGCGGACGAAACCGAACCCGACCGGCCAGGCCAAGACAGCCTCGCCCTCCTCGACGCCCTGCCGGAGCTGCACCTCAAGCTCCGCCAGGCGCCGGAAGCGTTGCAGCGACGCCTCTACGAAAGCACTCAGCTCACCGTCCACCTCGATCACGAAAGGCAGGAGGTGCACATGATGATCAAGATTCCGGTGGCAGACCTCGACAAGGTTGCCCATCTGGCGGGAGTGACGGCCGCCGCCCCCGGGCCGCACCCGGCAGCCACTGGGCATCCACGGCGCGTAGATGCTGTACGTACCCCGGGTGGGATTCGAACCCACACTGTCGGTGGTTTGAGCACCGTCTCTCTGCCGTTGGAGTACCGGGGCCTACGGGTGGATCGTAGGGGTGTCGGGCTGGTGGATCATCGGGCGGGTGGTGCGGTCGGGCCGGGTGGTGCGGCGGGCGGGCGGCGTGGCGGGTGGGCGGAGCGGGGCCTTCCTGATCGATCCGGACCGGAACGCCTCGCTGAAGACTCTATCCGGGTAGGGTGCGTTTCGACCTCCCGCCCTGCCCTGCCCGGGCGGACGTCAATCACTGCCCTGCCACACTGGTGGCATACCTGACGAGACCGGGAGTACGCCTCGATGAGCCAGCCCTCCTCGAACCCGCGCCGGGTCCTGATCGCCGAGGACGAAGCGCTGATCCGGCTCGACCTGCGGGAAATGCTGCAGGAGGAGGGGTATGAGGTCGTGGGGGAGGCCGGCGACGGTGAGATGGCAGTCAACCTGGCCGGCAAGCTGCGGCCCGACCTGTGCATCCTCGACGTCAAGATGCCCCGGATGGACGGCATCGAGGCCGGCGCCCGGATCGCGAAGGACCGCATCGCGCCGGTGGTGATCCTCACCGCGTTCAGCCAGCGGGAACTCGTCGAGCGGGCCCGCGAGGCCGGCGCGATGGCCTACGTCGTCAAGCCGTTCCAGAAGAAGGACCTGCTGCCCACGATCGAGATGGCGATGAGCCGTTTCACCGAGATCGTGAGCCTTGAGGCCGAGGTTGAGGACCTGCAGGGCCGCCTGGAGGCCCGTAAGATCATCGAACGGGCGAAGGGCGTGCTCCAGACCGAGCACGGCATGACCGAGCCGGATGCGTTCCGCTGGATCCAGCGGACCTCGATGAACCAACGGCGCACCATGCGCGCTGTCGCCGAGGCGGTCCTGTCGGGCGAGGCGTTGCCGACCTCGTGATCTCGCCCGTCCTGCGGGCGGCGGCGCGGGCGGTGTCCCGCGCGGCGGCGGGCGGGTGGGCGGCGTCCGCCACCCTGGCGGGCAGGCTCGGGCGGTGGGCGCGCGGGCGGGCACGCAGCCGCCGGGGGCGGGTGCTCCTCGGGCTGCTGGCCGTCGTCATGCTGGCGGTGCCGTCGTTGCTGGGATTCGTCCTGGCGTCGGCGCTGGGCGGTGACGGCTCTGACGGGACGGGTACGAAGGTCGCCACGATCGGTGTGATGGCGCCGCTGTCCGGTGACCTCTCGGCCGATGGCGCGGCCGTACGCAACGCGGTGGCGCTGGCCGTCGACGAGGCCAACGAGTCCGGTGTGATCGCGGGCTGGCGCCTGGAGCTGTCCAGCCGCGACGACCTGGCGCGCCCGGACGGCGGGGCGCAGGCCGCCGACGCGTTCGCGGCGAACGAGCGGCTCATCGGCGTGGTCGGACCGGTCAGTTCGCTGGTTGCCCGGGTCGCCGTGCCGACGCTTGCCGCCGCGGGCGTTCCGGTCGTCTCGCCGTCCAACGCCGACCCCGGGCTCACCGGTGTGGGCACCGAGCCGCGGACTCGGCCCTATCCGAGCTACTTCCGCCTGGCCGGCACGGACGAACTGCAGGCCCAGGTGGCGGCTGACTACGCCGTGCGCACGCTCGGCCGCCGGCACATCGCGGTCGTCGACGGCGAACCCCGCTACGGAACCACGCTCGCCGACCGGTTCGCCGCGCACGCCACCGCCCTGGGCGCCTCGGTGACCGCGATGTACCCGATCCGCGGCGACGACGACGGTCCCGAGGTCGATGACGTGGCGGCATCCCTGGAGCAGGAGGGGCCCGACCTCGTCTACCTCGATACCGCCGCGTCCTTTGCGGGCAGGCTCCGGGCCCGTCTGGCCGAGGGGGGACTGTCCGTCCAGGTCCTCGGGTCGGACGCGTTGCTGCGCCCGCGGTACACCGACGAGGCGAAGACCGCGGCCGACGGCGATCTGATCACCAGTCTGCTGACCCCACCGACCCGGCTGCCGGCTGCCGGCGCCTTCGTCGCCGCCTACGCGCAGCGCTTCGGTGGCGTGCCGGGCCCGGGCAACACCACCCGGTCGCCGCGCACGAGCAGCGCGACCTCGGCCGCCGGCTCCGGGCAGCCGGCCGTGAACTCCTCCGGTGGACCGACGTCGCCGAGCGTGGCACCCGGCCGCAGCGCCGACGAACAGACCGATCACGATGCGGCTGTGCAGCTTGCGCAGCGCCGGGCCGAGTCGGTCCCGGCCGTCGCCGCCTACGCCTACGACGCCGCCCGGGCGATCATCCGGGCAGCCGCGGCCGTTCTGCCGGGACGGCCCGGCGTGGACGCCGCCGTCCGGCGCGATCTCGTGGCCGCGATCGGTCGGGGCACGTTCGTCGGTGTCAGCGGGACGATCGAGTTCGACCGGTTCGGGGACACCCGCTCCCCGTCGGTCGTGCTCTACACGGTGCTCGCCGAACGCTTCGTCGCCCTGACCACCCGGTCCCACTGACCGTCCCGGTCGCCCGGCCGATCGGGTTCGGCGGGACCGATGGTCGCTGCGGCCGCCGTCCCGTCCGCACCGGTCCCCGTGAAGCGGCAATAGGTAACGACACGCTTACCTATAGTTGTCGTTGGGTGCATCCGCTCGGCTAGGTTTCGTCACAACAGGTTATCTGTCGGATACCTGTAGCCATCAATGGTGATGGCGAAGCGACGAAGGGCGTGACATGAGGGCGGCGGGACGGCGCGTCGGAGCACTCGGGATCGCGACAACGATGATGGCCGCGGCCATCCTGGCCGGTTGTGGCGGATCGGACGGTGGTGGCGGGGGTCGCGAGGAGTACGTCCTCGGCTTCCAGGGTCCGCTGTCCGGCGAGAACCAACAGCTCGGCCTCAACGCCTACGACGGCATGCTCACCGCCGTGGACCTCGCCAACCAGCGCCCCGACCTGCCGTTCCGGCTGCGGATCGTCGCCGCCGACGACCAGGGTTTGGCCGCGCAGGGCCCGACCGCGGCACAGAAGCTCGTTGACAACCCGAACATCGTCGCCGTCGTGGGACCGGTGTTCTCCGGGCCGACGAAAGCGAGTGAGCCGCTGTACAGCGCGGCCGGACTGCTCTCGGTCAGTCCGTCGGCCACTGCGCCGGCCCTGACCGACCTCGGGTTCACCAGTTTCTTCCGGGTGATCGCTCCTGACAGCGTGCAGGGCACGGCGGCCGCCGAGTACCTGGCCAAGGTACTCAAGGCCCGGACCGTCTTCTCGTTGGACGATCGCAGTGAGTACGGCATCGGCCTGTCCGGCGCGCTGGAGCGGGCGCTGAACGCCCACGGTCTCAACGTCATCCATGACGGGATCAACCCGACGAAGGACTACGGTTCCGAGGCCATCAAGATCATTTCCGCTGACCCGGACGTCCTTTACTACTCGGGGTACTACTCCGAGCTGGCACTGCTCGTGCGGGCACTGCGGGGCAAGGGCTTCACCGGGAAGATCGTCTCCGGGGACGGGGCGAACGACGACCAGCTCATTCACCAGGCCGGCGCCGGCAACGCCGAGGGAGTCCTGCTCACCTGCGCCTGCGGGGACCCGAACAGCGACCCCGCCGCCGCCGGGTTCGTCGGGAAGTTCCGTGCCGTCAACAGTGGCACCCGCCCGGGGACCTACTCCGGCGAGGCGTACGACGCCACCAACGCGATCATCGACACGTTGCGCCGCCTCGGCTCCGCGGCGAACCGCTCCGCGGTGGTGGCGGCCTTCGGCTCGGTGAACATCCCCGGCGTCACCAAACAGATCACCTTCGGCAGGGACGGCAACGTGGACGGCTCCACCGTGTACGTCTACCGGGTTCGAGGCGGCAAACGGACGGTACTCGGCCCCGTCGACACCCTCGCCAAGCCCTGACCGGCGGCGGAGGACCTCGATCTGTGTGTGGCACCCGGGATCGGCTTTGGTGCCGTCCGGACCTTCCCCGCGTCCGCACGTTGTCTACTCGCGTGACCCGGGTGCCACGGGCGATGAGGCTAGGCCCATCGCCGTATCGGGTCAATGTACCTGGGTCGGCCTGGTGTGTCCGTTCGGATACCGCCGGGGTTACCGGGAGCCGGAGCGGATCATGCAGGTGAGTCGGCAGGTGCACACGGCGCGTCCGGCGTCATCGGTGATCCGGATGTCGTAGGTGGCCAGCGTGCGCCCGCCGTGCAGGCGGGTGGCGACCGCGGTGACCGTCCCCGTGGTGGCGGACCGGTGATGAGTCGCGTTGATGTCGATGCCCACGGCAAGGGATCCCGCCGGCGCACCGAGCGCGGCGCCGATCGACCCCACCGTCTCGGCGAGTGCGACGGATGCTCCGCCGTGCAGCAGCCCGTACGGCTGCCGGTTGCCCTCGACCGGCATCGTCGCGACCACGCGCTCGGCCGCGGCCTCGGTCAGCACGATGCCCATGTGCTGTTCCAGTTCGCCGCGGACGCCGTTGAGGTAGGCGACCAGCTCTTCCCCGTGCGTGGGCCCCTCGACGGGGGTGGTGGAGCCGCGGTCGGGATCCGCGTCCGTGTTCGTCACCTGCGCGAGCCTAATCACCGCTTCTGGTCATCGTCAGCTCCGTCCCGACCGCCGCCGGCTCCGTACCGGTGTGCTCCCAGCGGTGCGCTCGGTCCGACCGGGGCGTTCGCGGGACGGTCCCGGTGTGCTGCGTGGAGCGACGGACCGCCCACAGGCCACGAAACTGTCGGACCCACGGCCTAGACTCGCCGCGTGCCCGTGACCTCGTCGACATCGTCCTCCGGTCGGGCGACCGCAGCCCGGTCCGCCACCCGTGCCCGCAGCTCCGCGCCCGCCGGTGCCCCCGCCGCTGATGCCGCCGCGCCGCGCCTGCTGCTGCTCGACGGGCACTCGCTGGCCTACCGGGCCTTCTACGCGCTGCCGGTGGAGAACTTCTCCACCACCACCGGCCAGCCGACGAACGCCGTCTACGGGTTCACCTCCATGCTCATCAACGTGTTGCGGGATGAGCGGCCCACCCACGTCGCCGTCGCCTGGGACCTGCCGACGCCCACGTTCCGCCACACCCAGTACGCCGAGTACAAGGCCGGCCGGGCCGAGACGCCCTCCGACTTCGTCGGCCAGGTCAGCCTCATTCACCAGGTGTGTGACGCGCTGGCGGTGGCCGGGGTCAGCGCCGCCGGCTTCGAGGCCGACGACGTGATCGCCACCCTTGCCACGGCCGGCAGCGCGGCCGGCATGCAGGTGCTGGTCGTCACCGGTGACCGCGATGCCCTGCAGCTCGTCGACGAGCAGGTCACCGTACTGATGACCCGCAAGGGCATCTCGGACATGACCCGCTTCACCCCGGCGGAGGTGCAGGCCAAGTACGGCCTGTCCCCGGTGCAGTATCCCGATTTCGCGGCCCTGCGTGGCGACCCGTCGGACAATCTGCCCTCGGTGCCCGGCGTGGGGGAGAAGACTGCCACCAAGTGGATCCAGCAGTTCGGCTCGCTCGCGGAACTGGTCGACCGCGCCGATGAGATCGGCGGAAAGACCGGTGCGTCCCTGCGTGCCCACCTGTCCTCGGTGATCCGTAACCGTGCGCTGACCGAACTCTCGCGGGACGTACCCCTGCCGCTGGGGCCGGACGAGCTGCGCCTGCGCCCGTGGGATCGGGAGGCCGTCCACCAGCTGTTCGACACCCTGCAGTTCCGGGTACTGCGGGAACGCCTCTACGCGGCGCTGGCCACCACCCCGCCACCGGTGGAGGAGGGGTTCGACGTCGTCGTCACCACCCTGGGGCCCGACGAGGTGGCCGACTGGCTCGCCGCGCACGCCCGCGGCGCCGGGCGGACCGGCCTGCATGCCCGCGGCACCTGGGGGCGCGGTACCGGTGTGCTGTCGGGGCTGGCCCTGGCCACGGCCGACGCCGCCGCCTGGCTCGATCCCACCACCCTCACTCCGGCCGATCTTGACGCGCTCGGAGCCTGGCTGGCCGACCCGGCCCAGCCCAAGGCCGGCCACGACGTCAAGGGTCCGATGCTCGCCTTCGCCGAACTCGGTCTCACCCTCGCCGGCGTCACCAGTGACACGGCGCTCGCCGCCTACCTCGCTCTGCCCGGGCAGCGCTCCTTCGATCTCGGTGATCTGGTTGCCCGCTATCTGCATCGGGATCTGTCTGCCGAACCCACCGGTGACGGGCAGCTCACGCTGGACGGTTCCGGCGAGGCCGAGCAGTCGCAGGCCGATGCGGTGCGGGCACGGGCCTGTCTGGAACTCGCCGACGAGCTCGATGCCGACCTCGAACGTCGCAGCGCCGCCACCCTGCTGCGTGACATGGAACTGCCGCTGGTCACGGTGCTCGCCGGGATGGAACGCGCCGGTATCGCCGCCGATCAGGACCATCTGCTCGAGCTTGCGAAGCACTACGGCGGCGAGGTCAGCGCCGTTGCCGCCCAGGCCCACGAGATCGTCGGGCGGGCGTTCAACCTCGGCTCGCCCAAACAGCTCCAGCAGATCCTGTTCGACGAGCTCGGGCTACCCAAGACCAAGAAGATCAAGACCGGCTACACCACCGACGCCGACGCGCTGGCCTGGCTCGCCGTGCAGTCGGACCACCCGCTGCTGCCGGTGCTGCTGCGCCACCGGGATGTGGCCCGGCTCAAGACCGTCGTCGACTCGTTGCTGCCGATGATCGACGACGCCGGGCGGATCCACACCACCTTCAACCAGACCATCGCGGCCACCGGCCGGCTGTCGTCCACCGACCCGAACCTGCAGAACATCCCGATCCGTACCGCCGAGGGCCGCCAGATCCGGCAGGCCTTCGTCGTCGGCGCCGGCTACGAGACGTTGCTCACCGCCGACTACTCGCAGATCGAGATGCGGATCATGGCGCATCTGTCCGGCGACGAGGGTCTCATCGAGGCCTTCGGCTCCGGTGAGGACCTGCACACCTTCGTGGCCGCCGAGGCATTCGGCCTACCCGTGGCCGAGGTCGACCCGGAGCTGCGCCGGCGGATCAAGGCGATGTCCTACGGCCTCGCCTACGGCCTGTCCGCGTTCGGGCTCGCCTCCCAGCTCGGCATCGCTCCTGACGAGGCACGCGAGCACATGGACGCCTACTTCGCCCGTTTCGGCGGCGTCCGGGACTTTCTGCGTGGTGTCGTCGAACGTGCCCGCCGTGACGGCTACACCGAGACCATCCTCGGCCGCCGCCGTTACCTGCCCGACCTCACCAGCGACAACTCCCAACGCCGGCAGATGGCCGAGCGGATGGCACTCAACGCCCCCATCCAGGGCTCCGCCGCAGACATCATCAAGATCGCTATGCTGGGAGTGAACCGGGCCCTGCGGAGCGGTGCCTTCGCCTCCCGGCTGCTGCTCCAGGTGCATGACGAGCTCGTCCTCGAGATCGCCCCCGGTGAGCGCGAGCCGGTCGAGGCCCTGGTGCGGGCCGAAATGGCCGCTGCCTACGCCATGTCGGTGCCCCTGGACGTCAGCGTCGGCTCCGGTCGCACCTGGGACGACGCCGCCCACTGAAAGCGCCGTCTACCGAAAGGCACTATTCCGCTGCACTCTGTTGCGCACAGCCGCGGTGTCCTCTCGTTGACCAGTCCTCCAGATCGATCGTCCGGCGCCGCTTGGGCATTTTTGTCCATTATGTCGGTTTAATGATGAATAATGCGTTCAGGTAGGTCATTGAACCGGGAGACAACGGGTCCCGAACTCGCGTCCAACGCACGGTCGGCTTTGGCCGGACGATTTCCGTCGTCCGGCGGCGATCCTCCGGTTCGAGGGTTCCTGTCGTGGACGAAGCCGGTTCCGACGTATACGTTCTAGCTGTATCTGGGGGCAAAGGGGATATGGGCCTCCACTCTTGCGTCTACGTAGGGTGAAGATGCTGGCGAGCAGGTTAGGCGGCGGGTCACGCCGGACATGGTAGAGAAAGCTTGACCCTCGCCTCGGTGACGGCGCGGCATTCCGGGACCATCCCCCGCGCGGTCGCCCATATGGCCCGGTGGGCACCGGCAAAGGCGTTTGGACGTGGGGCCGCCGGGCGGCGGGGCGCCCCGACCTGGCAGTCGTGGCCCGCGTGCTGCAGATCCTGGTCGGCCGCGCCGGAGATCTGCGAGGTGTGGCGGCTTGGGGCGTACCGGTCTTGAAGATCCTGGGCCGGTTGGGGGAGGGAATCGTTTCGTGGGCACCGAGCGAGTACTCACTGAACGCAGGCGGGTCCTGGTTCTGGTTCTGCTCGGCATCACCGCGGTATTCCTGCTCGCGGTCGTTCTGCCGGGCTCGGCCCTGCGGCCCTGGTGGATCGGCTGGCTCGTCTGCGTGGTCGCGGTAGCCGCCCTGGCAGTGCGCTGGGTCGCCCGGTCGATGCCCGGCTGGGCGCCGCCGACGATCGCGGTCGCGTTCGCCGTGCTCCTTGGCTTCGGGCTGGCCCATGCATCCTCGTCGGACGACGCATCGGCCTACCTGCTGTGGTTCGTGGCGCTCGCGATCTATGTCGCATGGGCTCGGCTACGAGCGGCGGCAGCCACCCTCGGGCTCATCGTCGCGATCTTGGTTCTCGGCGCCTGCGCGGGCGGTGATCTGAACACCCTCGGCGGGCCGGCAATGGCCGCGGCGCTGTGCGTCGTCGCGGCGGGAACGCTGCTCATCCGCTCGGGGCCACGCCACGACGAGATCGATGCCCTGACCCGGCTGCCCAACCGCAGCGGAACCCTCCACCACGGTGAACGTGTGGTCGCCTCGATCCTGTCCAGCGGCGACGAGGCGGTTCTCGTCCTGGTCGACGTCACCCGGTTCCACGAGATCAACGATGCTTTCGGCTATGCCGGTGGCGACCAGCTGCTGCAGGACGTCGCCCGCCGGCTGCGGATCATGACGCCGGCACCGGCCATCGTCGGACGCGCCGGTGGTGACGAGTTCGTTCTGGTCTTCCGGTATCGCGCCTCGTCCTCGACGACCTCGTCAACGTCAACATCGACGGTGGCCCCGCCGTCGGCCACACCAGCGACCTCGACCGCTCGACCGGCGCCATCGCTCGGTGCCGATCCGCGGGCGGAGTTCGGCCGGCAGGTACTGCGCCGGGTGCAGGGGCCGTTTCGGGTCTGCGCGGTCGACGTCGCGATGGACGCCCTGGTCGGCATCGCTGTCGCGCCCCGCGACGACGTCTCGATGGCTGGCCTGCTGACCTGCGCCGACGCGGCGCTGGCCCGCGCCCGACACGAAGGGGAAAGTGTCGCCGTCTGGGCGCCCGGCATCATCGGCGTCCAGCCCGCGCAGATCGCGTTGTACGCGCAGGTACGCGCCGCCATCGCTCGTCAGGAACTGGTGCTCTACTATCAGCCGCTCCAGTCCGCGCATTCCGGGGCGATCGTGGGCGTCGAGGCATTGCTGCGGTGGCGCCATCCCACCCGTGGCCTGTTGGCCCCCGGTGACTTTCTGCCGATGGTCGAACGATCGCCGATGATTGCGGATGTGACTCGCTGGGTCCTCGGCGAGGCAGCCCGCCAGTGCGCCGTCTGGAACGCGGCTGGTCTCCACCTGGCGGTGTCGGTGAACCTGTCCCCACGGATGTTCGTTCTGGACGACCTGCCACGGGCAGTCGTCGGCGCGCTCGCCACGCATGGCCTGCCCAGCCACGCGCTCACCCTGGAGATCACCGAGAGCGCGGTGCTGACCCAGCCCGAGCGCGCCGCGGCGATGCTGAGCCAGCTGTGTGCACAGGGCGTCGAGGTCTCGTTGGACGATTTCGGCACCGGCTACAACTCGATGGAGATCCTCAAGACCCTGCCCTTCGACGAGGTCAAGATCGATCGTGGCTTCGTCACGGATGCCAGTGGCAGCGCGCCGGACGCGGCGATCGTGCGTTCCGTGATCGAGCTCGGGCACCGCCTCGGCCTGCGCGTGGTCGGTGAGGGCATCGAGGACGAGCGCACCCAGTCGATGATGGTCGATCTCGGTTGTGACCTGCTGCAGGGAACGGCGATCTCCCCGCCGCTGCCGGCCGTGCGGATGACGGCGCTGTTGCAGGCACAGGCCGCGGGAGGCTACCCCGTCCGCGCCGGACGCCGACCGGCCTCCCCTCGCCGCGCCGCCACCGGCTCACCCATCGCCGCCCCCGGCGCGGCCTCCCCCAGAAGCTCTGCCACCGCCAACGGCTCTGCCACCGCCAACGGCTCTGCCACCGCCAACGGCTCTGCCCCGACAGACAGGTCTGCCCCGACAGACGGGTCTGCCACGTCGAGCGGCGTGTGGCCGGGCAGTTCGGCCAACCCGCGACTCGCGGAACTGACCATTCTCGACGACCTGCACCTACTTCGGACGGCTCCGGAACCTGCCTTCGAGACGATCGCGTCCATCGCCATTGAGGCCACCGGATGCGCGACAGCGACGATCATCTTTCGGGACGGTGATCGTGAATGGTCGAAGACCCACATCGGAACCGGATCGTGGATTCCTGTCCAGGAATGTGGGATCGCCACAAAAGTGATCACTGGGCGGGCCTTCGTGGAGATCCAGGACCCTGCCGTCGATGCCGAATCCGCCACGACCGGCCGGTGCTACGCCACCGGCGAGAAGATCGGTTTTGCCGCCGGGGCGCCGATCAGCACCGGAGCCGGGACGACCCTCGGCGCGCTGGTCGTGGCCGACCGGTCGCCGCGTTGCCTGACCGTGGGGCAGCGACGTGCGCTGATGGCGCTCGCCGGCCAGGTCACGGCCCTGCTGGAGGCACGCCGCGAGGCCAGCGTGATGTCGCTGGTCAGCGATGCCCTGACTGACCTGGACCGGCTCTGGTTCGCCCAGGACCTCGACCACGCCGTCAGGGCGATCACCGACGCGGCGCAGGCCCTGGTAGGTGCTGACGACCTGGTTCTGCTGCTCTCCGAGGTGCCGGGGTCGACGATCTACCGGGTGTTCGGCTCGCGCACCCGGTCAGGTGGCCCGCCGGTGATACCGCTGGGGGAGGCCCGCCAGCCGGAAGCCGGCCGAATGCTGCAGGCTGCGCTGCGCTCCCAGGGACCGCTGTTCCTCGCGGACGCCCGCGAATCACCGCTGATCAACAGTGAGATGGCGACCCGGTTCCGGCTCGGATCGGTGCTCCTGATCCCGCTGGCGGGTGAGGGCGGCCTGCTCGGCGCGATCGCTGCCCGGTGGGCGGACAACCGCAGCGCGGTCGACCCGGTGGTGATCCGCGCCCTCACCCTGTTGGCCCGCCAGTCCGCGCACACCCTGGTCCGGCTGCGCGCAGGCGAGGACCGGACGAGCGGGACGACCCTGCTCGACCCGCCGGAGCACGCCGCCGCACCGAGCGGGCTCAGGGGATGACTTCCACCTCCCGCCACGCCTCCGTGACCACACGTCGCTCCTCGGCGCCGAACAGTTCCTCGGCCTGCCGGGCGGTGACCGCGGCAAACAACCGAAACGACACGTTCTCCTGGATCCGGATGGCGCGCAGGCTGGCGTACCAGATCGGGCCGGCCTTTTCCCAGGCATGGCCACCGAGGGCGACCGCGGTCAGATAGAACGCCCGGTTCGGGATGCCGGAGTTGATGTGCACCCCACCGTTATCCAACGTGGTGTACACATAGTCAGACATCTGCCTCGGCTGGGGGTCCACCCCGAGCACCGGGTCGTTGTAAGCGGTGCCAGGCGCCTTCATCGAGCGCAGTGCCACGCCCTGTACCGCGTCGGTGAGCAACTCCTGGCCGATCAGCCAGTCAGCCTGCTGCGCGGTCTCGCTCCGGGCGTACTGGCGCACGAGCGAGCCGAACACGTCGCTGATCGACTCGTTGAGCGCGCCGGACTGCTGGACGTACGCCAACGACGCCTCGTGCTCGGTCACACCGTGCGTGAGCTCATGGCCGATGACATCCAACGAGAGGGTGAAACGACGGAAGATCTGGCCGTCGCCATCACCGAAGACCATCTGCCCGCCGTCCCAGAAGGCGTTGTCGTAATGGTCGCCGTAGTGAACGCTGGCAACCAGCGACATGCCCGCGTCATCAATGGAATCGCGGCCGAGGACCGCCGAGTAGAAGTCGAACGTGGCGCCAAGCGCCGTGTAGGCCTCGTTGACAGCGGGATCCTCGACGGGCCCGTTGCCCTCGCTGCGCATGGTCACACCCGGCAGGGTCTCGGTGCCGCCGGCGTCGGCGACGGTCCGGCGGGGACGGGGTGCCTCGGCCGGTACGCCCGGCTCGCCGCCGTCATCGAGGGCCCGCAGCAGCGACTCATGGGCGCGGATCGTGCGATGCGAACTGTCTCGGACCAATGTGGCCAGCGCCCAGCCGCGCTGTGGCTCGCTGCCGTGGCGGGCGATGCGTTCCAGGATGTGCGGCGGGACGGCGCAGGCCACTGTGCGGCAGTGCGGGACGCCCGGCCCGAGCGGCCGGCATCCGAACCGCGACGGCGGATGCTCGGACGACAGCGGGTGGGCGGAGCCGGACGGCGGGTGGGCACGGCCGGGCCGAAAGGGGCGCGCGGGGGACATGGCGGCTCCATGACGGGAACGGGGACCGGGCCGGATTCGGCACCGGATGGACGGCGGCGGTGAGGAGAACGATCCGTCGCCTTGCCGACCTTCCTACTCGTTTCCCGGGATGTCCACCGTGTGCCGGCAGGTCAGCGGACGGTGGATGTCGGGACTCGGCGTGTTGCGACCATTCCCGCGAGGCTCTCGCGCGGCGCGGCGCACTCCTCGGCCCGTATCGGAGCCGGGGACCAGGATGGACCGGGAGTACACGCGCCGTCCGGATCTCGCGGCGACCCGAATGAGTGCGAGTGCCAGACCACCGACGACGAACCAGGTCATATGGGCGTCCAGCCAGTCCACGGCGCGGCGCATGCCGGGGGAGGCCGCCCGCGCCGCCGTCAGATACACGGCGGTCTGCAGCAGTGAACCGGCGGCCAGGAAGCGCAGAAAGCGACGGATCGGCACATCGCCGGCGCCCAGGGCCGCGTCCACCGCGATGTTCGTGTTCACCAGGCAGAACCACAGCAGCGGCGTCCGGGTGTTCGGCCGGGTCAGCGCCGCGACGAGCCGACTGCCGCCCAACGAACGCAGCAGCACCGAGCGGATGTTGTTGCGAGCCAGCGCAAAGTAGCCGACGTCGAGCAGACCGCGCAGAAACGCCGCGAGCAGCAGCGTCGGGACGAACGGGACCGTGCCTCCGACCAGGACGAGTACCCCCCAGGTCGGTCGCAACGCGACCAGCAGCAGCGGCGCTCGGCTGCTGAGCACGGGCACCAGGGCAAGCCCCAGCACGCCGACCCCGATCAGCGTTCCGGTGAGCAGCACCGGCCACAGATGATGGGACCAAAGGATCCAGCGCCGCACCCGGCCGGCCGTGGGCATCCCGGTGATGTCCGTCCCTTCGGCCTCCACCTCGCACAGTGTGCCAAGTCCGCAGGCGGCACCGGTGCGCCGGGGCGGGGACACCGGCCGGGTGTGCCTGGCAGACTCGGCAGCGTGCTCAGGGTGGGACTTACCGGTGGCATCGGCTCGGGCAAGAGCGCGGTGTCGGCGCGGCTGGTGGCGCACGGCGCCGTGCTCATCGATGCCGATCAGATCGCCCGGGAGGTGGTGGCGGTGGGCACCGCGGGTCTCGAGGCGGTGCTGGCGGAGTTCGGCCCCGGGGTCGCTGCCGCCGACGGCAGCCTGGACCGGCCGGCGCTGGGGCGGATCGTGTTCGCCGACGAGGCGGCTCGCCGTCGGCTGGAGGCGATCGTGCATCCGCTGATCCAGGCGGAGACCGCCAGGCGGATCGCGAACGCGTCAGCTGATGACATCGTTGTGCACGACATCCCCCTGCTCGTCGAAGTGGGCGCCCAGAACGCCTATGACGTCGTGCTCGTCGTCGAGGCGCCGAGTGAGCTGCGTCTGGACCGGCTCGAGGCGCGCGGGCTGCCGCGTGAACAGGCGCAGGCCCGAATGGCCGCCCAGGCCGACGACGCGCGCCGCCGCGCCGCCGCGGATCTGGTCGTGGACAACGGCGGCAGCCTGCCAGACCTCGACGCCCGCGTCGACGAGGTCTGGCAGGCCCTGCTGGCCCGCCGTGATGCGGCCGCGGGTCACTGAACGCCGGCGGCGCCCATGCCGCGCAGCTCCTTCTTCAACTCGGCGATCTCGTCGCGCAGACGGGCGGCCAGTTCGAACTGCAGCTCCCGGGCCGCCTCGTGCATCTGATCGTCGAGCTGGCGAATGAGTTGGGCAAGCTCGTGGGAGGGCATGCCGGCGAGCTCGGCGGCATGCCGGCCGACGGCGTCGCTGCGCCCAGAACGGGACTTCATGCCGGGCACGGGTGCCTTGCCCCGCGACTGCGCCCGCCCGCCGCCGCCGATCAGTTCGCCCTCGGCGGATTCGCGGACCATGTCGTCGAGGATGTCCACGACCTTCTTGCGCAGCGGCTGCGGGTCGAGGCCGCGTTCGGCGTTGTAGGCCATCTGCCGGGCCCGGCGGCGGTTCGTCTCGTCAATGGCGTAGCGCATGGACGGGGTGACCTTGTCGGCGTACATGTGCACCTGGCCGGAAACGTTGCGCGCGGCGCGGCCAATGGTCTGGATAAGCGATCGTTCCGAACGGAGGAAGCCTTCCTTGTCCGCGTCGAGGATGCTGACCAGGGACACCTCGGGCAGGTCGAGGCCCTCGCGGAGCAGGTTGATGCCGACGAGCACGTCGTACTCGCCGCGGCGCAGCTCGGTGAGCAGCTCCACCCGGCGCAGCGTGTCGACCTCGCTGTGCAGGTAGCGCACGCGGATACCGAGTTCGAGCAGGTAGTCGGTGAGGTCCTCGGACATCTTCTTGGTCAGGGTGGTGACCAGGACCCGCTCGTCACGTTCGGTGCGGGTGCGGATCTCGCCGACAAGATCGTCGATCTGGCCCTTCGTCGGCTTGAGGATGACCTCCGGGTCGAGCAGGCCGGTCGGGCGGATGATCTGCTCGACCACCCCGTCGGCCCGACCCAGCTCGTAGGAACCGGGGGTCGCCGACAGATAGACGGTCTGGCCGATCCGTTCGAGGAACTCCTCGAAGCGCAGCGGGCGGTTGTCCATGGCACTGGGCAGTCGAAAGCCGTGGTCGACCAGGTTGCGTTTGCGGGACATGTCGCCCTCGTACATCCCGCCGATCTGTGGGACCGTCACGTGCGACTCGTCGATGACCAGCAGGAAATCATCGGGAAAATAGTCGAGCAGGGTGTGCGGGGGGGTACCGGCGTCACGGCCGTCGATATGCCGGGAGTAGTTCTCGATGCCCGAGCAGAACCCGACCTGGCGCATCATCTCGATGTCGTAGGTGGTGCGCATCCGCAGCCGTTGGGCCTCGAGCAGCCTGCCCTGGCCCTCCATCGTCGCCAGGCGTTCCGCCAGCTCCGCCTCGATGCCGGCGATGGCCCGCTCCATCCGCTCCGGGCCGGCGACGTAGTGCGTGGCGGGGAAGACGAAGATCTCCTGCGATTCGCGGACAATCTCGCCGGTGAGCGGATGAAGGTAGGTGAGGCGCTCGATCTCGTCCCCGAACATCTCGATGCGCACGGCGAGCTCCTCGTAGACCGGGAACACCTCCACCGTGTCACCGCGCACCCGGAACGTGCCCCGGGTGAAGGCCAGGTCGTTGCGCGCGTACTGGACATCCACGAACCGGCGCAGCAGCGCGTCGCGCTCGATCTCCTCACCGACGCGCAGGCGGACCATCCGGTCGATGTACTCCTGCGGGGTGCCGAGGCCGTAGATGCAGCTCACCGACGCGACGACGATGACATCGCGGCGGGTGAGCAGGTTCATCGTGGCCGAGTGTCGCAGCCGCTCCACCTCCTCGTTGATCGAGGAGTCCTTCTCGATGTAGGTGTCGGTCTGCGCGATGTACGCCTCGGGCTGGTAGTAGTCGTAGTACGACACGAAGTACTCGACGGCGTTGTTCGGCAGCAGCTCACGGAACTCGTTGGCCAGCTGGGCGGCGAGGGTCTTGTTCGGCGCCATGACCAGCGTCGGGCGTTGCACCCGTTCGATCAGCCAGGCCGTCGTCGCGGACTTGCCGGTTCCGGTCGCGCCGAGCAGGACGATGTTGGACTCGCCGGCCTCGATCCGCCGGGCCAGATCCTCGATCGCGGCCGGCTGGTCACCGGCAGGGATGTAGTCGGACACGACCTCGAACGGGGCGCGCGTCCGCTCGAGGTCGGTGGTGGGCCGTTCGAACGCTGTGCTCACATCCTCCAGAACACCACAGCCCTCCGACAGTTTCCGTCCGGCTGTCCGCCCGGGCGGGCGGGGTCATGGGGCGGCTGGATCCCAGCTGATGAGCCTGGCGCCGAGCACGGCCGTCTGCAGGACGTAGCGGTCGGTCGGTGAGGTCGGATCGTGCCGGGTCAGGGTGTGGATGCGATCCAGCCGATAGGTCAACGCCCGCACCGACAGATGCAGCCGGCGGGCCGCGGCCAGGGCCACCCCGCCGGTGGAGAAGTACGCGTCCAGGGTGTCCAGCAGCGGCGCGGCGCCACCGCGTGCGGAGCGCAGCGGAGACAGCACCGCGTCGACGAGCTCCGCCAGCGCTTCCCGGTCACGCAGTAGCACCTTGTAGATGAGCAGGTCGTCGGTGTGCACGACGGCGCCGGCGAGGCCCAGACGACCTGCGAGCTCGGCCGCCGAGCGGGCTTCCTCGAAGCCGATGCGCACCCCGGCAACGCCGCTGCGGGCCCGGCTCGTGCCCATCCGCCAGACCAGCCCTGCCTCACCGTGTAACCGTGCGGCCAGCGCCGCGACGGCTGCGCCGGACTCGGGCGGCGAGGCGAACGCCGGCAGCGGGGAGAACCCGAGGCCGCGCCCGGACGGACCAGTCGCATCGGCCGGACGACGCCCGGCCGGTCGGGGTGGACGCCGGGCCCCCGCCTCGACACCTGGATCGGTCGCCGGTACTGCCCCGGACGAGGCGTGAGCTGCCGGGCCAACCGGGCCAACCGGGCCAACCGGGCCAACCGGGCCAACCGGGCCAACCGGGCTGGCCGGGCTGGCCGTGGCCGAGCTGCCAGCCGGCGGGGAGGTGCTCAGCCTGGCGGCGGCCGTGCTCGCCGGTCCTGCGGTGTGGGTCAGCTGACTGTGCGCCGGCACCACGCAGACGAGCAGGCCGTCGCGGGTCGCCACGAGCGGTTCGGTGAGACTGTGCGTCCGCAGCAGTTCCTGCGCTGCTCGGGTCAGCGCCCGCCCGTCCAGAAACCGCCGGTTGCCGGCGACGACCAGCACCGAGTGCGGCGCCTCGAGCCGCAGGCCGAACGCGATGGCCCGGTCGAGCAGCTGGCCGACATCCGACGTCCCGGTCAGCAGGTCGTCAACGAGCTCGCGGCGCAGCGCCTCCTCCGAGCGGGCCCGGGCCGTTCGAGCCGCCTCATAGCCCTCGCAGACGGCGGCGACGGCGTCATCGCTGGCCCGCAGCACCGCGGACGCGGCCGCCCGGGTCCGCGAGACCGCCCCGGCCGCCCCACCCGACACCGCTGGCCTCCCCCCACGGGCGTCCTGGGCGGCGCGGACGTCACGAAGACCACGGGCGGCCCGGTCGGCGGCGCGCACGGCCGGCAGCGACGGCCACACCCGCCACGTCGCCGAGAGATAGAGGTCGACCAGGGCCCGCAGCGGCGCGCCCGACTCGGCGGCGATCTGCCCGAGCGCCCGGAACTGGTCCAGCTCGGCCTGGGTGAGCCGCCGCCCGCTGTCCGCCGCGGCAGCGAGCACGGCGAGGTAGTCCCCCAGCAGCCCGGCATGCAGCCGGGAGTCGGCAGCGGCCAGGACGGCCGCCCGTGGCAGCCGGGTCAGGCTCGTCTCCGGGAGTCCCGCGGGAACGTCCTCGTCGTCGGGCGGCGTGCCGGTCGTGGGTTCGCTCCGGTCGTCCCGTGCGTGGCCGCCGACGTTCCGGTTCCGGCTGCCTGCGGTCCGACCACCCGCGCCATCGGGCATTCGGGGCCCTCCGCTTCCGCCCTCGTGCCTGCTTCGGTGTCTGCGCAGGGCGTGCCCTCGCGCCTGCCGGTGTGTCCGTGTCTGCCGCCGTATCTGTATGTCCGACGGTGTGCCAGGGGGTGTGTCTGGGGGTGTACTCAGAGTGTGATCTGGACATTTCTTGCCGAGTGTCGGCAACAAAACTATAGGCGAACTCGTCCACTTCGTGCGGTGTCTGCCGGGACCAGATCGGGGAGGACAGACGTTGAGTCTGACAAGAGCCCGGTCGTCGCACCGGTTGCCGCGAGATCGACGACCGGCGTCGGGCGGGACCAGCGGGAAGGAGTCCGAGCGGCCATGAGTACCCACGGCGCCACCAGGTGGGGAGGTCTCCCGCCGATCACGGTGCGTCCGGGATTTGCTGTCTCAGCGACGCTCGTCACCGTCCTGCTCGGTGCACTGACACTGCCGGCCACCGTGGCGAACCGTCCGGCGTCCGCGTATCTGTGCGGCGGCCTGATCGGTGCGCTCCTGCTCGCCGGCGTCCTGGTGGGCGCCGATCTGATGCGGGCGCGGACCGCCCGCCGCGCCGGGTTGACGGTCGTCGGTATCACCCTGGGCGCGACCGGCAGCCGGCTGATTGTCGCACCGGGCCGGCCCCGGCCAGGCGACCCGGTCGTGAACGGTTCGGCCGGGCCCGGCCGACCCACCACGACGAGCGTCGACCGGGTGACCGGTGGTTTCGGAGCTGGCGTCGGTTTGTCGGGACGCGGCGGCGGGCTGGGTCTCGTCAAGCCCTCGCCCACCGACCGGCCGCCGCAGGACGGGCCGCCAGACGGCCCGGCGTTCACCCAGGGCGGTGTCGCGGACAACGGCGCTGATGCCGAGGCCGACGCGATCCGGATCGAGGCGAAGCTGGCCCGGGCGGGACTGAGTGTCACGGCGCTGGCCGGCGCGATGCTGGTCGTCCTCGGGGTCCTCCTGCCCGGCACGACGACGGCGTTGGCTGCTCAGGTGGCGCTGTGGGTCGGTACCTTCGTGCTGCTGCTCACCTTTGTCGAGATCCTGCCGAGTCCCCGCAGCGCCGGTGGGCGACTGATCGCCGACCGGGTGCTGCGCCGCACCGGCAGCCGGGCGAACGCGGAGCGCGCCGCGGCCCGTGCCGGGGTACTCAGCGGCTGGGCGCTGATCGCGCTGGGTACCGCCGGGGTGTTCCTGGTCGGGTTCGTCGCCCTGTGGGCGGTGCTGCTGGGCTGGATGGCCCTCGGCGCCTCCCGGCTGTCCCAGGCTCAGCAGCGCACCGCCGCGGCTTTCGCCGGGTTGACCGCCCGGGATGTCATGGTGCCCGCCGCGCCGATGCTGTCCGCCTGGACGACGGTGGACGACGCCCTGCGTGACGTCGTGCTGCCCTCGCGGCAGGGTGTTTTCGGAGTCACCGACTTCTCCGGCGGACCTGCCGGGGTGGTGCTGCTGCACGATCTCGCTAGTGTGCCGATGGACGACCGCGGCCTCACCCGGGTCAACCGGGTGCTTGTGCCGCTGCCGATGGTGGCCACCGCGGCTCCGGCGGACGATCTCGCTGTGCTGCCCGCTCGTCTGGCCGAACGGCCGGCCGCCGGCTGCGTCGTGGTCCTCGAACAGGCTGCGGACGGCGGCGTCCGGATGGTCGGCACCGTCGGCCCGACCGAGTTCGGTCGAGCGCTGGAGACCGCGCCGCTGCGCGGGCAGGGCCTTGGCCCGGTCCGTCCCGGCAACCTCTGGCGCTGACCCTGCTGGTGGCGCTGGCCCTGCCTCTGCTTCTGCTTCTGCTGAGACCCGCCGGACCCTGCTGACCCCTGGCTGCGTCGTCGTGCCCTGACGGCCCGGACGCATCGCCGGTGCCAAGCGTGCCCCGGGTGGCTGCCGGCAACGGAGCCCGTCCACCCGGGGCGACATCACTCCCATTCCATCCGGTCCATTTTGTCCTACCCCTTTCCTGGAACTGGAGACAAATTCGTGCACGTTCCGCTATGGGCCTGGTTTGCCTTTGTGGGCGGTTTGCTTGCTCTGCTCGCTGTCGACCTGTTGGCCCATCGTCGCGCCCATGTGATCTCCTTCGGGGAAGCCGCCTGGTGGAGCGTGCTGTGGGTATCCCTGGGCCTCGGCTTTGCCGGGCTGATCTGGGCCTGTTACGGGCCGGCGGCGGCCGGTCAGTACACCGCTGCCTACCTGCTCGAGAAGAGCCTTTCCGTCGACAACCTGTTCGTGTTCGCGCTGATCTTCTCGTACTTCAAGGTGCCCCGCGCCTACCAGCACCGGGTGCTGTTCTACGGGGTGCTCGGCGCGCTGGTGCTGCGCTTTCTGTTCATCGCGGTCGGCATCGCGGTCCTCGATCGATTCAGTTTTGTCATCTACCTCTTTGGTGCGTTCCTGATCTACACCGCGGTGAAGATGGTGCGTGACGACGGCGTGGAGATGGACCCCGGCCGCAGCCGCGCGACCCGTCTGTTGCGGCGGATCATGCCGGTGACCGGCGAGTACCACGGTCAGCGCTTCGTACTGCGCCGCGCCGGTCGACTGGTCGCCACCCCGCTGCTCGTCGTGCTCGTCGTGGTCGAGACCGCCGACGTCCTGTTCGCGTTCGACTCGGTGCCCGCGGCCCTCGGTGTCACCGACCAGGTGTTCCTGGTCTACACCGCCAACGCGTTGGCCATCCTGGGCCTGCGATCGCTGTTCTTCCTGCTGTCCGGCCTGATGGAACGCTTCCACCGGCTTGCGACGGGGCTCGCCGCGATCCTCGCCTTCATCGGGATCAAGATGCTGCTCACCGACGTGTGGCACCTGCCGATCGCGCTGTCCCTCGGCTTCATCGCGGTTACGCTCACCGCCTCGGTGGTGTGGTCGCTGCTCACCGAGCCCCCGGCGAAGGACGCCAACCCGGACGAAGCCGCGGCACGGGACCAGGTCACCGCACGGGACGAATCCGTCGACCGGGGACAGGGTGCCGATGCGGGCGAGCCCCGGGACACGGACACGGCTGCCGACGTGCTTGCCGGCAGGAGGCAGGTCTGATCAGCTCGGTCCGACCGGGCTGGCCGGACCGTTCAGCCGGACCGGGCCGATCGAGTCCGCCGAACCGGGCGACGGTTGGTGCGGGCTGGCCGCGGTGCCGCCCGGCCCGGCCGGCGGT
>NZ_JAMQQG010000283.1 GCF_023716925.1 Frankia sp. R82 | reverse complement strand
GGTGAGGGCCACGAACCCGATCGGCCCCGCGGCCGCGGTCGCGACGGCCGCCAGCGCCGCCCCGACCACGATCAGCGCCGCCCGGCTGGGCCCGACACCCACCCCGAGCGCCTGCGCGGTGTCGTCACCGAGTTCCAGGTAGGCAAGCCGGCGCCCCAGCCAGAGAGCCAGCGGCACCAGGGCGGCCAGGGCGATCGCGAGTGGCCGGACCTGTTCCCAGCCCCGGCTGTTGAGGCTGCCGATCAGCCAGATCTGGGCGCTGACCGCGTCCGCCAGGTCCGCCCGGGTGATCAGGTATGAGTTGACCGAGCTCAGCAGCGCGCCCGCCGCGATCCCGATGAGCACCAGACGCGACCCGGCCACCCCGCGCCGGTAGGCGAGTGCGTAGATCACTGCGCCGGTGAGCACGCCGCCGACCACCGCGCCGAACGTCGCCTCCCCCGCCGTGCCGTGCAGCACCAGCAGAACGATGATCGCCCCGGTGGCAGAGCCGGTGGTGAACCCGAGGATGTCCGGGCTGCCGAGCAGGTTGCCCGACACGCTCTGGAAGATCGATCCGCTCAGCGCCAGCCCCGCTCCGACCAACAGACCGGTGAGCAGGCGCGGCAGCCGCAACGAGTTGATGACGAAGTCGTTGCCACCACCGCCGTGCCCGGCCAGGGTGCGCACGACGTCGGCGACCGGGATCGGATAGTCACCCGTGGTCAGCGTGGCCACCCCGACGACGACCACGGCCAGTGTGAACGCCCCGCAGGCGGCCACCGCCCGGGGAGAGATCCGCACCGACACGGCGTCGCCGCCGAACCGCCGGACCCGGACCGCGGCCTGGGCACTCACGCGTGGGCCAGCCGGGCACGCCGGCACAGCGCGATGAACACCGGCGCGCCGAGGAAGGCGGTGACCACCCCGACCCGCAGCTCACCCGGAGCGATGATCACCCGCCCGAGCAGGTCCGCGCCGAGCAGCAGAATCGCGGCGAGCACGGCGGAGTACGGCAGGACCCAGCGCTGGTCCGTCCCCGCGATGGCCCGGGCGACGTGTGGGACGGCCAGGCCCACGAAGGTGATCGGCCCGGCCGCGGCGGTGGCCGCCCCGCACAGCAGCACGACCGCGAGCGCACCGAGCACCCGGGCCCGGTTCAGGTGGACGCCGAGACCGCGCGCCGCCTGCTCGCCGAGGGCGAGTGCGTTCAGGGATCGGGCCTGGCCGAACGCCAGCAGCAGGCCGACGACGACGAACGGCCAGATCGTCGACAGCGCGGGCGCGCCGGGCGCCGCCAGCGACCCGACGTCCCAGAACCGGAACCGGTCGAACGCAGAATGATCGAGGATCAGGAGCGCGTTGACGACCGCGCCGAGCAGCGCCACCGCCGCGGCCCCGGCCACCACCAGGTTCGCCGGGGTGTCCGCCCCGCGCCCGGCCGTTCCGATCAGGAAGACCGCGACCGAGGTGAGCGCCGCCCCGACGAACGCGAACCAGACGTAGCCGAGAGTGCTCGTCACACCGAGCACCGAGATGCCCAACGCGACGGCGGCCGACGAGCCCATGCTGATGCCGAGCAGGCCCGGCTCGGCCAGGTCGTTGCGGGTCAGCGCCTGGGTGACCGCCCCGGCCACCCCCAGGGCCGCGCCGACCGCGAGCCCGAGCAGCGTCCGGGGGATCCGCAGGTCGTGCACGATCACGGCGGCCCCTGACCCGTCGTTGTGCCACAGCACCCGCCAGACCTCGGTGAACGGCACCCGGTTGGCCCCCAGCCACAGACTCAGCAGGCTCACCACCGCCAGCACCGCGACGGCCGCCACCAGCCCGATCGCCCGCAGCCGCAGCGGGCGCCGCCCGTGCGGACGCCCTCCGGTCACCGCCGCGACCGCGGCCTCGGTCACAGCCGCACCGCGATCTCCGCCGACGACCACGGCCACCGCCCCCGCTCCGGCCGGCCGGCCGCCTCCGGGAGGCACCGCCGCTGCGCCGTCGTGCACGGGGACGGCGCCGACCAGGGTTGCCCCGATCCGCCCGTTGCACGCGACAGTTCGCACCGACATGCCCCACAATCCACCCAAGAACTAAGGATAGGTTAACTTACATCTGGCGACGGTATCCGCGCTTCGGCCGTTGCGTCCAGCGGGTCGTCGACGTCGACATCGTCGCGACCAGGCCACCCGACCTCCAGGCCACCCAGCCTCCGCCAGCCCCCGCGTTCCCAGTCGCCAGACCCTCCCGGCCGCCCCGGCCAGCCCCGGCCGCCCCGGGGTCCACCGCCCGCAGGCCCTCGGCGGGCGCACTCCCCGACCTCGGCCGGCGTAGCCACCAGGCCGACCGACAGCGCGACCGGAGCCTCGGCCAGAGCCCGGCCCCGTCCCGGTTCCCTTGACACGCCGCGAGCCCCACCCGAAGATAGAAAAGGTGAAGTAAACCTACCTTTACTTACCATGAGCGAACGTGGCCGCATCAGTCACCCGCCATCCGGCAGATTTCCACCCAACAATCCTCGCCAGCATTCGCCAGCAGACGACGCGCATCGCTCAGTGACCGGAGGATCGGCTGTGGCAAGACGTCCGGCGTCCGCGGACAACGGCATTCTGGACCTCGTCGGAGTCGGATTCGGCCCCTCGAACCTGGCTTTGGCGATCGCCGTCCAAGAACACAACGCACAGCGATCCCCCCAGGATGCGTTGCGGGTGTCGTTCCTGGAGCGCCAGGCCAGCTTCGGCTGGCACCGCGGCATGCTGCTCGAGGGCGCGACCATGCAGGTGTCCTTCCTCAAGGACCTGGTCACCCTGCGCAATCCGGCCAGTGACTTCAGCTTCCTGTCGTTCCTGCACGAGCAGAACCGGCTGGTCGACTTCATCAACCACAAGACACAGTTCCCGCTGCGCCAGGAATTCCACGACTATCTGGAGTGGGCCGCCCGCCGGCTGGACCATCTGGTCAGCTATGACCTGCGCGTGGTCGACCTACGCCCCGTCCTGGTCGATGGTGAGATCGCCCTGGTCGATGTGGTCGCGGTGTGCGGCGACACCGGGGAGACGGTCGTCCGCCGGGCCCGCAATGTCGTCCTGGCCGTCGGGCTCGAACCGAACGTGCCCGACGGCATCGCTCTCGGCGAGCGGGTCTGGCACAACTACGACCTGCTGGACCGGGTGGCCACCATGCCGCCGCTGATCCGCGACCGGTTCGTCGTCGTCGGCGCCGGCCAGAGCGCGGCCGAGGTCACCGAGTTCCTGCACACCCGCCATCCCGGCGCCGAGGTGACAGCCGTCTTCGCCCGCTACGGTCTCAGCCCGGCGGACAACAGCGCGTTCGCGAACCAGATCTTCGATCCGTCCGCCGTCGACGACTTCTACACCGCACCGCCCGCGGTGAAGGACATGCTCTCCGCCTACAGTCGCGGCACCAACTACTCGGTGGTCGACCTCGACCTGATCGACGAGCTGTACCGGCGGGTGTACCGGGAGAAGGTGCACGGCCGGGAGAGGCTGCGGATGATGCGCGCCTCCCGCGTGCTCGACCTGCGCCCCCTGGCCGACGGGGTCGCCCTCGACGTCGAGTTCCTGCCCACCGGCGCCCAACAGACCCTGGAATCCGACATCGTGGTATTCGCCACCGGCTACCGCTCCCGCGACCCGCGCCAGCTGCTCGGCACCCTGGGCGAGCACTGCCCGTCCGACGCCGCCGGCCGCCCCCGGATCGGACGCGACTACCGGCTGCTCACCGAGCCCGGCACCACCGCCGGCGTGTACGTGCTCGGCGCCACCGAGCACTCCCACGGCATCTCCTCGACCCTGCTGTCCAACGTCGCCGTCCGCGCCGGCGAACTCCTGCACTCGATCACCACGGGCACCACACCCATCGCCGGTGCCGACGATTCCACCGCCCGCACCACCAGCGAACTCAGCGCTCTGGCGGCCCGCTGACGGGTCGGGCGCAGTACGCCGACCACCACGCCGGCAGACACATGGGGGACGGCACATCCGTCTCGACGACGGGCTACCTGCCCGTCCGACCGAGCTACGCAGGCGCGATGACAACCGCGCCGCATGTGGGCGATGTGCACCGGATGGTGGATCGGCTTGCGCCTGCCCAGGTGGAGGCGCTCTATGTGATCCTCGGTGGCATGCTCGGCTCGCGTCCGGCCTCGGAGTCGGCGCAGCCCGTCGACGACAGCGCAGCCACGCCGGGGCAGCGCCTGTCGTTCATCGGGATCATGGATGGTGAACACGATCTGGCTGAACGCTCATCGCGGATTCTTCGTGAGGAACTGGGCGAGCCGGACCGGTGATAGTTGTCGACACCGGCGTACTCGTCGCCGCCATCAACCAGCGGGACATGTTCCATGAGTCGTGTGCCCGCTTCCTCGTGACGGCCGCCGAGCCCTGGTCGTTCCCGCGATGGCTGTCACCAAGGTTTGTTACCTGCTTGCGCGGCGGGGGGCGCGGAACGCCGCACCTGGCCGCCGCGTTCCTGGAGCCACTGGCGGCCGGAGAGCTTGACGTGGAGGCACCGACCGCCGCCGTGCTGCGTTACCACGGCGACTTCGACGCCGCAGGCCTCGCGATGGCCGCCCGTGCCTGCCACGCCGGCTGCACCCCGTTCCGGATGTCCGCCGCCGACTACCGCGTCGCCGTCGCCGCCGCCCACGCCACCACCTGACCCGTTTCGCCCCCCGGACAACCTCGCGTCGATCCGTGTCGCCGAGAAACTCAGCCCGAGTTTCGCCGAAGGCCCCGTGGACCGCGGCGACGAGCCCCGCAACATCTACGGCCCGCACATCCGCGCCGCCTGGGCCGCCAGGCGCACGCCGGACGTGTCCCACCGATAATCCGGCCGAGCATGCTCAGGCGGGCTGCCAGAGCTCGACCCGGTTGCCTTCGGGATCGGTCACCCAGCCGAACCGGCCGACGCCTTCCATGTCCTGGGTCTGTTCGGCCACGTCCGCACCCCCGGCGCGCAGCTGCGCGAGCATCGCGTCCAGATCGCGGACCCGGAAGTTGAGCATGACCTGCTGGGTGCGGGACCCGAAGTAGTCGGTGTCGGACGCGAACGTCGCGAACACCGTCGGCCCGTCCCCCTGCTGCCACAGGCCGTGCTCGTCGGCGTCCAGCCCCAGAACGTCGCGGTACCACGCACCCAGCGCGGCCGGATCCCCCGCCCGCAGAAAGTACCCACCGATGCCCAGCACACGTTCCATGCCGCCATCCTGCCCGACGGCGAACCGGGCCCCTGCCGCACGTCGTGCTGCGCCGCGACGTCCGCCCGCGCGGCCGGACGGGCGGACGGGCGGACGGGCGGGCAGATGGGACGTCAGCGGGAGCCCTGGGTGAGGGCGACCGCATCGGGCACGCGAACGGTCTCGGGCACGGTGAGCGGAAGGATGCCCTGGATCTGCGCGATCACGTAGTGGGCTGACATCATGGCGCCTTCCTGCCAGCCGGGCAGCGGGGAGCTCTGGTCGCCGAGGACGTAGAAGCGCCCGTCGCCCTCGGGCTGCAGGAGCTGTTTGTAGGCCCGCATGTGGTCGGGGTTCGCGGGGTCCCAGTCAGCCCAGCCACCAAGCTGGTGCGGCACCTTCTGCCAGGCGATCGTGATGCCCTTCGCGGTGGGAACAAGGCTCTCGTCGGCGAACTGCGGGTGCAGCTCCGCCGCTCCCGCCCGCGCCTGTGCCAGCCGTTCGGGCGGTGCCAGGTCGCCGAACTTCGCGGCCACGTCACCGAAGTTGTAGGCGCCGGTGACGGTGCCGGTCGGCGAGAAGTAGTCGTTGCTCGGATACCAGACCTGGGTGATCGGATGGTTCGTCCAGCTGATCCCACCGTAGATCTGCTCGGTGTCGCTCTCCCAGAAACGTTCGTCCGCCTGCCAGCCGACCTTGCAGGTGTCCGCGAACTCGACCGCGTTGATCGCCTCGTCGAACTCGGCGGAGAAGTTCGTCGAGATCCGCCGTAGTACCGGCAGCGGAATACTGCTGACGCAGTAGTCGGCGGTCAGCGTCCGCGGGCCACCGTCGCGCCGGTATTCGACGGCGACGCCGCCACCGTCGAGCAGCCGAATCGCGGTGACCTCGGCACCCAGTTCGACGATGTCGCCGAACCGTTCCCGGATCTCCCGCTCGAAGGCGGTCACGATGCGGTCCATGCCGCCGACCGGCTGGAACATCGTGGCCTGCCACAGGTAGTCCACCGGCTGGTAGAACCGGTGTCGCCAGAAGCCCGACTCCACCAGGTCCGCCAGGGGGATCGGCGGCGCCGGGCGGGGAAAGTCGTGCACGTCGGGATCCTCGGCGTAGCCGGAGCGGGTAGAGCCGTCGTAGCTGTGGTCGTCGGCCAGCGAGCCGAACACCCGCAGCAGGTCCAGCAGCTCCCCGGTCGCGGCGTCCCGTTGGACGAGGGTCCGGGCGAGCATGGCCGCGAGGTGCCCACGGGTGTCGTTGGCGACCTGCCGGTTACGCCACCGGACGACCTGGCCGTCCGCCAGGTGGACGACGTTCGCCGTCGTCTCCATGATGTACGGCTCGAGCCCGACGCCGAAGGCCCGACAGTAGTCGAGCGTCCGGCGATGGTGGTGGGGAATGCGACCGGGGCCCAGGTTCAGGTAGAGGCCGTCGTCGAAGGAACACCGATGGGTGGCGACCGGCACCCCGGCCGGGCCGAGCTCGTGGAGCACATCGCCGCTTCGGGCGGTGCGGTTGCGGCCACCCGCGCGGTCCGATGCCTCCAGCACGGTGACGCGGTAGCCCAGCCGGCCGAGTTCGTAGGCCGCGGCGAGCCCGCCGACCCCGGCACCGAGAACGGCGACGGTGGCGCCCGCGCGGGGCGCCGGGGGCAGCTCGAACGAGCCCGTCCAGCCCGTCGCCTCCGGGCCGCCCCGGCCGATCATCGCCTCGCGCAGTGCGTCGGCGGCATTTCGTGCGGTCATGACAGCCGTCCTCGGCCTGGGTCGCGCATGATTTCCACCCATCTCCGTCTGGTCATCTCCGGCTGGTGGTCCACCACTGGCCGGTGGTTGTCGCATGTGGCCGGTGGTTGTCGGGTGAGGCTCCTGGGCCGTTCGGGGCATGTCTCGTCCGCCGGCCGGCCGGAGCCGATCGGCGGACGAGACATCGGTGTCATCCGGTTGATTCGTTACCCGGTGAATTCGAGATCAATGACCTGGTAGAAGCCCTTGGGGGTGTCCGCGACCTCCCAGACGCTGAGCAGGACGTGATATCCCTGCCGCCGCGGCAGGGTGAGCTCGTGCCGAGTCGGGTTCTCCGGCAGAAGGTCGTCGGCCGACCAGTAGGGCTGTCCGTTGAGCTGGACCTGATGGAACGGCTGCGACTCGAACTGGGCTCGGCTCAGCGGGGCGCTCGGGTCCCAGCCCTCTCGGGTGATGAAGTAGTTCCACCGCCGCGTCTTGTGCGGCGCGTGGAAGCTCCAGGTGATGGGAAGCTTCTGGCCGGCGGAAACGGGATGCTTCTGCCATTCCGATCCCGGTCGGTCCAGTTCGGCGGCGTACTCCAGGCCGGCGCTCGCAATCTTCCCGTCGACGGGCGGCGCGTCGTTGTGGACGTCGTCCGACGCGTACGGATCGGCCAGCCCGCTCTGTGTCTGCGGGAAGAACTTCCCGGACTCGAGGCCGGCCGACTGCCATTCGGCGAGATATATGCTGGCGCGGGACGCCGGTTCCGAGATCAGACCGTGCCGCGGTTGCACTCTGCTCTGGGTCATAGCGAGAAGGTAGCGCCACACTTCGCGTTTCGCATTCCTTTGGAGCGGGAAGCCGTCACCCTCCGTAACGACTTTCAAAAAACTTCCCGGTGCACCCGGCGACGCCTCGGACGTCTCCCACCAAAATCCGGAAACGGCACCGAGCGGCGCCTTTCAGTCGGCCAGGAACATCTCGGTCGACGGTCAGTCCGCGGACGTCCGCTGTTCGTCCGCCTTGATGTGACCGGAGTCCGACGCGAGGCGTTGCACCTCGTGGACGACCGGTCCGAACAGCTCCCGCGGGAGGGCGTGTCCCATACCCGGGTAGCACACGAACCGGGCACCGGGGATGCGGGCGGCGGTGGCCCGGCCGCCCTGCCAGCGGATGAGCGGGTCGTCCCGACCGGAGATGACCAGCGTCGGGGCGGTGATCGTCTTCAGACGCGGGTAGCGGTGGGCACGCCCCGCGGCAAGCTGACGCTGGGTGGTGGAGGCATCCCGGGGATGCCGTTCGTGGCTGGTGCGGGCCGCCTGCCGGGCCCACTGTTCGGGGAACGGATATCCGGGCGAGGCGATGGCGCGATAGATGGCCACCAGGGCGTCGATCTGCTCCTCGTCCGAGGGGCCGGGCCTGAGCCGGGCCAGCGTACGGAACACTCCGGGCCGGATATAGCGCAGGGCGTGCACCGGGTGGACGTCCACGGGAAGACCCAGGCAGCTGATGAGGGAACGCACCCGCTCGGGGTTCTCCATCGCCAGCGCCTGGGCGATGCCGGCACCCATCGACCCGCCCATGATGTGTGCGCTCGTCCATCCCACGTCGTCCAGCACGGCGAGAGCGTCGTCGAGCATGTCACGGGCTGTGTACGCGGGCGGGACCCGACCGAACAGGGCCTTCCACGGGCTCGGACGTTCCACCGGGTCGAAGTGGGTCGACAGGCCGGTGTCGCGGTTGTCGAAACGGACGACGGCGAAGCCGGCGTCGACGAGCCGCGCGACGAACTCCTCCGGCCACCAGACCATCTGGAAGTCCAGACCCATCACCAGCAGCAGCGGCTCTGCGGTGGCGACGTCGCCGAACACCTCGTAGGCCAGCCGAACGGAGCCGTTGTGCGCGTACCGGATGCCCTCGTCCATGCGAGTTCCTCCCTCGGCCATTAACTGCGAACAACGTTAACAGTTAGACTGGGGCGGTGGCCACCTCCGGGAACGCGCGGCGTCGGTCGGAGCCCGGCGGGAGAGCCGGCGGAAGGCCCGGCGTCGGGCCGGGTGCAAGGCCCGGGCCCGCACCATCGTTGACACTGCAGGGCATCGCGGCCACCGCCGTCGCTCTCGCGGACGCCCAGGGCCTGGCCGCCGTGACGATGCGCTCGCTCGCGACCACGGTCGGGGTGAGCGCCCCGGGCCTGTACCGCTACGTCGTCTCCCGCGACGAGCTGGTCGACCACATGGTCGATCTCGTCTCCGCCGGCCTGGAACATCCGCCGCCCAGCGGCGACTGGGTGCGCGACCTCGTCGTCGTCGCCGAGCAACAGCGCGCGCTGTTCCGCGCGCACCCCTGGCTTGCCGAAGCGGTGGCGTCACTACGGGTCATGGGCCCGCACGTCCTGGATCACTTCGACTGGGGTCTCGCTGTGCTCGCCGATGTGCCGGCGCCATCGAGTCGGAAGATGGAAGCCCTCGCCCTCACGAACGGCATCGCCGCACTGTCCGCCACGCCATCGCGGCCCGTCGGTCCCGAGACCTTCACCGCGCTCGACGCCGGCCGGCACCCGCGCCTCGCGGCGCTGCTCGCCGCGGCGACCCCCACACCACCGTCCGCGGATCTTTTCCACCGCGTCCTCGAAGGCCTGCTACGCGCGGTGCTGACAGCTCCTGCGCCCCCTGCCGTCACCGCCCGAGTGACGGTGGTCGGCCCACCTGCGTGACCGAGGACGAAGCCCTCCCCCGTTCCCTGATGTGGAGGGTTATTCGAGGAATCGCCGCCGGAAAACCCGAACAACCCTCCATATGGAGATCTTCTGGGCCCGACGCCACCCCTGGACGGCCTGTCCGACCGACCCCATACACCAAGACCATGGAGCGGCATGCCGCCGACTGACCCGCCGGCGAAAATCCAGAAGGATGATCAAAAACATCACGCATCAAGATCTCTGGCGGAGGATGAGAGATTCGAACTCTCCAGACTGACAGTCGGAAACAGTCGACCATGGCCAGAAGTGCCTGCGCTGCAGCGGGTTTCGCCTCTCGGATGATCGGGGACAGCCGGTCCGAATCGGAAGTTTCTCCGCGCGGCGTGGGCACCCGGTGGGCACCACCGCTAGATATCGGCGGACGTCGCGCTTCGGCCTTCCTCCCACCGAAGTTGCGCTTCGAGTCCGGCTACTTCGGGCCCGAGAGCTTCACAAATCCAGTTGATCAGGGCTCCGGAGGAAGAGTTCAGCGTGCGGGCAGTGCCTACAAGATCGTTGGTGGTCTTTGGGGTGAAGGTCAGCTCATGCTTCCTGCGCCAGCTGCGCATCAGGTTGGGGACACCGTCCTGCCCGGTTACCCATGCGTCATGGATGAAGCGGTTTCGATCTCGCATGGCTTGCCCTGCGTCGGACAGAAGCTTGGTGAGAGCAGCCCGATGCTGTTCGTTGATCTCGGTGTGCCGGTCAAGCAGGGCCCTGCACATCTCCGCCAGCCAGCCCGCCTCCTGGCCAGCCGCAGTCACGGCGGCGAACTTGCTCTCCTCCAAGGCACAGAACAGCATCCGCAGACTGAACTCCCACATCGATGCCGCTCGAACCACCGCCCCGAGGGCGACGAGCATCTGGGCGTCGGCGTCGAGGTCCGGGCCCCTCAGCGAGATACCAAGCGGGACGTTCGCAGGCCAGTTGTCCACCGTTGCACCGTATCCAGCCGGACAGCCTGCCCGAGTGCGTGACCTCGGCTTCCCCAGGGGGACTTGGCGGGACAACGACTCCGGGCCAGCCCACGACCTTGATGGACGTACTGGAAGCCAAGGTCTCGGGCCATTGCCGGATGAGACGTGGCCGTATCCAGGTCACGGGTTCGCCTCGACGATCGGCGCAGAGCGCTCCCATCTCGCAGAGTGGCGGGCCCGCGGCTGGTAGCTCGGCGATAACGATCCCCGGCCGCAGGGCGTCGCGGGCGATCCGTCTAAGGTGTCCCCCGCTACGACACAGGGGGATTCGTCATGCGTCAAACCTGCATCACCTCGACCAGCTCACCGCGGCAGACGGCTGTCTGATGTCCATCGCTGCACTGGTCATCTCCATCGTCACGGCGGTCGCCGCGTTGTTCTACTCGGATAGTCAACGACGGATCGCTGTGCGGGCCGCCGCGACGGCCGACCGGGCAGTTGATGAGGCGCGGCGTGCTGCCGACGAGGCTCGGCGCGCCGCCGACGCCGCCGAGGAGGCGACCCGCATCGAGAGGGAGCGCCGCACCGATGAACTGGCCGACGCCGAGCGGCAACGAGTCGTCTTCGAGCTTCGGCCAGACAGTGGGGACAACTACGTGCTTCACCAGGCAGGCACAGACACGGCGTATGGAGTCCATGTCGACATCGGCGACCTGGACAGCGCAGGCCGACAGACGGACTTCGACGAGATCCCTCCGGGCCTAGACCATCTGCTCTATCTGTCCCAGGGATTTGAGACGGCAACCACCCACATCGTGGTGTCGTGGCACCTGCGGCCTGACCGGTCGGACTCACAGCAGTCCGTGAAGCTCCTCATCGTCTAGATCGCCCCGCAGAGCGGACTTATCTGGCGGAGTGGCGGGCTCACGGCTGGTGACCGCACCAGCTCAGCCGAACCCGCCACAGCTTTGGCGGTACTGGGTCAGCCGCGCTGCCCGTCCTGATACTTCTGCACCTCGATCTTGTAGAGACTCTTCAAGACCGTAACGATCTCATCAAAGTCGTCGATCCGGATCAGGTGCGAGGCGATGGTCAGCACACCGCCAGCAAGGGCGTAGAGGGCCGCATCGGTGCCCTGGAGGCCGTTGGGGTTCACTGCCGCGAAGACCTGACGGCTTCGGCTGAAAATTCCCGTGGTGTCGAGTTCGTCGATCGTCCCGTCGAATTTGATCGCCATGCCTCGTACGCTCCGCCGGTCGAGGGCTGCACGCCTGACGATCCGTGCAACCCTGCGGCATGAGATGCCAGATGTCCGAAGAGGTCCGATCTTGATCCGGCTAGATCCTGTAGCCCGGGGCCTCGGAGACTAGCTTTCCAGACCCGAGCTGCTCATCTCGATGATGTCTGCTCCACTTGCCGGCGAGCCATGCGCGGACGTCAGCAGGACGGTAGCGGACATGCCGGCCAACTTTCGCGAACGGCGGGCCGAGTTCCTCGTCCGAGTCGTATGCCCTGTGCAGCCGGTCCGGGTCGAGGCGTTCGACCCTGCCGCGGACGAACCGCCAGTGCCGCACGGTGCTTTCGGTGACCTTGCAGATCTTCGCGACGTCCGCCGTCGTCCACAGGCCGTCGGAGAAGAATGGGATCGGCGGCGGTGCCGGTTCGGGTTGAGCCGGTCGAGCACGTGGCCGCCGACGGCTCTGGCTGATGTCCGGGACGTCCGAGGACGCCATGGCAGATGGAGCCGCCCTCACGTGCTCTCGCCTCGTCGTCGGGCCTGGCGTACTGCGACGCTGCGCGCTGCGAGCCGCTGCATGTGGGCTTTGTGGGCGTATTCAGCGCGCTTTGCCCGCTCCTGCGGTGACAGCAGCCCGTCCGGGTCAACCTGCCGCTCGAACCGGGCGATTGCCGCCGCCCGCGCCGGAGCCGTCCGCCCCGACCTGTCTCTCGTCCGCGCCCATGACTCGTTCGCGGCGGCGCGGGCCTTCAGCGATCGAAGTGCGGGGCTCAGCTTCCTCATGCGCTGTGCATGCCCATTCCAAATTGGATCATCACTCGGCGAGCGTGGCCTTCCCGTTGCTCTCCGCTCACTGGCAGGTCGCTATGCTGCCCGCCGATGAACGCTACGGGGGGAATTGTGCATCGCATACTCAGATTGCTGCCGGCGGTCGGACTGTTCACGCTGGTCGGCGCCGGCTGCCAGCCTGCGCCGGTCATCCAGACGGCAACGACACCATCGCCGACCATGTCGGCCTCGCCGAGAGTCGCCGCGTCTGCGACGTCGCCAGCGCAGGCACCATCACCATCACCGGCACCGGTGGCCTCGCCGTCACCGACCGAACTCGATCCGGACACGGCAGGGGCGAACGGGCCATACACCCCACCGCCCTCGCCGTGGCCCGTGGGTGTGCACTGCACCCATGATCCCTCGTTGACGTTCGCCGGGCCCTATGGCGGGGTGCGATGCGTCAACGGCGTATGGACAGGGCTCACATCAACGGCGAAGCCGCTGATGACGCCGCCACCGGCCCCAGTCCCGTCCCCCACACCCTCGCGAGGCCGGCCGGCGGAGGCAACCAGCTTGCCGTCAGATTCCAGCGCCAGCCCCTCAGCCGACACCTCGTCGTCCCCGACGGCTGTCGATGAGTCTCCGTCAGCGTGACGGCGGCACTGGCAGGTTCCTCCGCAGGTCGGTGCGAGCACCTTTGCCGGGCCGGGTGTCGAGCCAGGTGACGATCGTGTCCCGTCGCCAGCGGGGGCGGTCGGGGAAGGTGAGGTCGTCGGGGTCGGGCATGCGGCCGGTGGCGCGGAGCGCGCGCAGGCTGTTCCGTTTGATCGGCGTTCCGCGCTGTTCGGTGAGGGTGACGATCTCGGTATAGCTGAGGAGGTCGTCAGGGTTGTCGGCCACAGGTACATCGTAGCTTCCCGCTACTAGGTTGTTTGTGCGTTGATCGGCCAGCTCTTCACCTAGTAGCTATGCGCTACTAGGTTGAGTGGTGTTCAACCACCACACCAGCCGGGGGCAGCCATGACGATCACCGAACTCCTCACACCAGCCGCCACCGACTCCCCCATCAGCATCAGCAGCGCCGCCGCGGCCCTCACCATCACCGAGGCCACCACCCGCCGCTACCTGCGCGCCGGCAAGCTCACCCGCCTTGACGGCGGTGTCAGCGCCGCCAGCGTCGAGGCATACGCCGAACGACGGGCAGCCAACATCAGCCGCACCCGGACCGTCCCCGGCTGGCACCGCCGTCCCACCGGGGACCTGCACTCACTCCCCCGCACCGCCGGACCGGTCGAGGAAGCCGCCGCCGCATGGGCCGAGGCCGCCCGCCTGGAGGCCCTGGCCCGCAAGTTGAAGGCGAAGGCCCGGCCAGTACTCGAAGAGGCCGGGCCCGGCACGTACGGCCCGTTCGAGGTGCGTTTCACGGAGGGCCGGTTGGACCCGGACACGAAGCTGATCGCCGCGCTGTACTTCGCGGTGTTCGGTGAGGATGTGCCGCGGAAGCGGTCGGCGCCGTCGCCGAAGGTCAGCCCCGCAGCATAGAAATAGTCAGTTAGACCATTTCTCCTGACTGGCCGGCGCTCGCAGCTCAGACGGGCACCGGTCATGTGGGACACCCCCATCGCTAACCTGTGTCCGACGCCAGGGGGGAACGTCATCATGCGCCGCAACATCATTTTGGGTATCGCCATCGTCAGCCTCACCGTCGCGGCCTGCGGCACACGTGCACCTGCCGCCGGCCCGGCCCCGGCGGCTGCCACCAGCCCCGGCCTCACCCCGTATCAGCGGGCCTACGCCGTCATCTGCGACGGTCATACCGAAGCACCGCCCACCGACGCGCCCACCGTCAACCATGAACCCCTGTGGGCTCAGGCTTCGTGGCGCTCAGGCTTCTGCCAGGGGCAGCACGGCGTTGACATCTGGTCGCTGAGCAGTGCCGCGCAGGACCGGGCCCGCTACGGCGACCGCACCCGTGCGGCGCTGGTCTCCGATCCACCGGACTGCTACATCGCCGTGGGCACGCCGGCTGCTCCGTATTGCCCGTACTCCGCGCCCGGTCGGTAGACGGTTGAGTACCGCGGCCTCCCGGCACCGGGGCGGCGCACGATGCGCCGCTTGTGGGATATCGGTGCCACGCTGGCATCGACGTACCGCAGGCCCTGCCTCGTCCACCCCGGCGCACGACTGCACCGGTCGGACGGTGGCAGCCCCGTACCGAAGCGACTCCGCACGAACCCGCCGAGCCGGTACGGAGTGCCGCCCGTACGGCAACGTCTGGGATGTGGCCGTACGGCTGCGGGAGACCGCATCTCGCCGTACGGCAGGGCTGGACGCTCCGACCTGTGCGGTCCGGGCCGTACCGAACTCCGTATGACCGCAGCTCAACCGTGATGCCCGTACGGTGCTCGCCGTATCGGACCGCACCGTACGGCTCGGGCGGCTTCGGCGCCGTACGGTGCGGTCACCGCATGCCGCACCGCACCGTACGGACCTGCGGCAGGTGGCTCCCCGCACCGTACGGCCAAGCACCGTACGCCGGCCGCCGTACGGCCACACCACATGGCCACCGCACCGTACGGGAGCCAGCCCGCCGCACCGCACCAAGTCCGCACCACCGCACCGCACGGCCGCACCAGCCCGCCGGATCCGAGACCACCGCACCGGCCGCCGCACACCCGCAGGCCAGCCCGGCACCGCATGCGGCGCACCGTGCGGTGACCACCGCACCGCACCGGCACCGCACCGCATGGTTGCGGGACCGCACCGCACGGCGAGGAACCACCGCACGCCGCAGGTCAGCCGCGGCGCGGACCGCACCGCCGCACCGTGCGGTGCGGATGTCGCACCGCATGCGGCCCGCACCGCACGGCCAGATCGCCGCACCGCACGGGGACACCGCACCGCACCGCATGCGGTGCGGACCGCACGGCCACCGCACACCGCAAGCTCCGCACCGCAACATGCAGGCCGCCCCGTTTGCGGTGTGCGGCCCGCAACGTTGCGGGCCGCCGCAAAGATCACCGTGTGGTTGCGAGTTGCGGATTGCGGTCACCGCAATGCGTCCGGCCGCAAAGGCCCGCCGCAACCTTGCGGTCACCGCAAGACTCCCGGCGCTGCCGCCGCAACGTTGCGGCGCTCCGCAACCGCAAGCCGGCCGCCGCAACGGTCACCGCAAACGCCGCAGCCCCGCACACCAACCCGCAGATCCGATCCCGCACCGGTTGCGGTGCGGCGGGCTGCGGAGCAGGTGTGCAGGGCTGCGGTTGCGGCAGGGAAGCTCAGGCGGCGGAGTCGACGGCCAGCGTGTGTCCACCGGCGGTCTCCAGAGTTCCCGCAAGGCCGCCGGCGGTGGCCAGGAACCCGCGGGCCCTCGTCGTGGTGGGCCCGTTCGGCAGGCTGAAAGCGTCCGCGATCCCGGCGACCAGCTCGGCGACCTGGTCGCACTCGACCCGGGACAGGTACGGCCGGACGGCGCTGGTCTCCCCCAGGGTGCGGGCGTCGTCGGTCGCCAGCGACACGAAGACCTCGTGGATGCCGTAGGCCAGCAGGCCGAGGATCCGGCTGCTGTCCGGGGACAACGGTCCGAAGAACGACGTGTCGCCTCGGAGCACGGCCGCGATGTCCTCGAAGACCGCCGCGTCGGTGTTCTCGTCTTCCTCGGGGTGGTTCATGGTGATGTCCTCGTCAATCGTGTGGTCGGGGTCGAATTGGTGACCGCGGCCGGCGGCACCACAGCGTGGCCGGTCAGGCTCGCCTGCTTTTGTGTTCGGGTGCTCACCGGACGCTGCTCTGCCGTCCTGCTGCGTGGGCGCGGGAGACGAGCCCGAGAACGACTTGGACTGCGGTCGGCTCCCACGTCGAGCACATCCACGTGACGATGCGCCGGTCGAATGCACCGAGTTCCACCCCGGTTGCTGTGAGCGCGTCGGCTGTGTGGTTCATGACGGTGGTGGCCCGGATCCGATTCGGGTCGCCGGAGCGGATCCGGCCTGCGTCATGTAGATCGCGGATGGCGCGGGGCATCGGCTCGCCGGCTGCCTGCGCTTCCGACGTGTAGGGGCCGCTCATCGGGCGCCCTGCGGTTGCCCGTCCAGTTCGTGCCAGCGGGTGCGGCCGGCGCGGATGTGGGCCACGAGCACCCGCACCATCTCCACGGCCAGGCCGGTGTCGCCGCGGTCGAGGGCATCGACGACGGCCTCGGCGTGGACGGTGCCCGCGTTCATGAGGGATCGGTGGTCTCGAAGGTTGGTGACCTTCGAGAACGCTGCGGTCCACAGAGCTAGCGTCGACGGGGATGGTTCGAGGTCCGTTGAGCCGATCGCCGTGCCGGCCGTTGCCGGGCCGATGCTCACAGGACGCTGCCGGGAAGGTCGACCGTCCGGTCCGCTGCCGACCACTCGGCCCTCACACGGCGGGCGGCGCGGATCAGCCGGATGTACCGGGCAGCAGTCGAGGTGTCGCCGGCCGTGAGGGCTTCGGCGATGTCGTCGATATGGCTCGCCCAGACGATCAGTTCACAGCGGGCTTCGGTGAGCGTGAGGCAGTCGCGGAAGCATGTCCGAAGTTCGGCCATGTCCGCCGAGGTCGGTTCGAGAAGGTCTGCGGGGATGATCGGGCCGCCGGTCATGCTGCCGTCACCCTGTTGACGGGGCCACTGTCGGTGTCGTCTGTCGGCGTGCTGCTGCCGATCAGCCCGTCGCTACAGCCGACGCAGTCGACGAACACGAACCGGGTGGACTCGTCGTGTTCGTGGTCCCAGGGAAGGTATGCGGCGATCAGGATCAGGTCGTCAGGGAGGCCATCGAGGACCTTGCGGAGTCGACCAACTGACGTCGCGGAGTGGGTGGGCCCGGTAAGCACCTCGTCGTGGGGGACCACCACGGAGAACAACCGTTGGTCCTCGACGTACAGCATGCCGGCCACGTGGTCGGCAGGGAGGAGAGCGTCGGCGTGGTCCTCGTTCGGCTCCGGTAGATCCCGCCAGGTGATTTCGACGGGTCCGATGGGGTGCTGCGTGCGGGCGCCCAGAGGGTCATGACTGGCCATGACGTGTCCTTCGAATTGTTGAACGTGTGGTGCGGAGGCTGGGGGTGGAGGCCGCCCCGCCGCTGGCGAACCGGCGGGGCGGCCTTCCGGGTGGACCGGCGCGGGGTGGGCACGCGCCGGTCGAGGTCAGTCCGCCTTGCGTTCGGCGATGGCGGCGTCGAGGGCGCCGAACATGCGGTCGAATATTTCCTCGCAGCCCTCCGCATAGCCCCGGTGGAAGTTCTGCGTGAGGCTGCCGGGGTGTGCCTTGTCGGCGTTGTCGCGATGCTCGCGGATCGTCGCGTAGACCCGGCGGATGGCGTCGCGGTCACCGTCCAGTACGTCGCCGAAGGAGTCGGACGCATAGGCGCCGCCTACGAGACGGCCCTTGTAGATCCAGTACTCGTTAGAGCGGAAACCGTAGACGCGGAACTTGTCGTACCAGTCGGCGTTCTGCGCCCAGGCGGCCATCTGCGCGTTGGCGTCGAGCATGTGGCCGGCTACGGCGCCGCCACGGCCGAGGTTGGCCAGGTCGGGGTGGTCGGTGAAAATGGTGGACATGGTTATGCCTCCTGATAGCGCAGGGGTATGACCTAGGTCTCCGTCGGTGTTGACGCACCGGCGGGGACCGATCTATCTCCGGGTGTGGGCTCTGCGTGGCCAGTGGTTCGGCGGGCCGCGTCGATCGCCGTGATGTTGCCGACCTACGCGGCGTCTCGCTCTCGCTTGGCACGGAAGTGCTCACGGGCGATGAGCTTGTGCAGCTTCTCCAGCGCCGCCGCCCGAGCGTCCGGGGTCGCGATCTGGCGGGCAGCCTCGACCGCGGCCGTGATCAGCTCCTCGGTGCGCTCGAAATAGTCACTCTCGGCAAGATCGGTGAGACGCCGGGCCCGAAGTATCGGATTTTCGATCTTGAGTGCGGCGTCGATGGTCTCGTCATGCAGGTCTTCCATGTGCCCTCCCGTGTCGGTGTGATGCGGGGGACGTTACACAGCCTGTCTAGAGCTGTCTAGAGCGGTTGCGGGATGCGTGACGGTCGAAGCTATTCGACCGCTCTAGACAAGTTCCGGTAGCGTCACTGTCCATGACGGACAGTGCGGGCAGCGGCGACGAACGAGCCCTCTACCTGCGGATCGCCGATGACATCCGCACCAAGATCGTCGACGGACGGATAGCCGCAGGCGAACGGGTGGGATCAGACAGCACCCTCGCCGCGGAGTGGCGCACCACCAGGCCGACCGTCCGTCAGGCACTCGACGTGCTGCGCGCGGAAGGATGGATCGTCCGCCAACCCGGACGGGGCACCTTCGCACGCCGCCGACCGGCGGTTTCCGTCCAGTGGGCGACCGACCGCTACCAGCGGGACTCAAGCGGGCCGACGTCGCCGTTCGCCCGTGACGCTGCCAAGGTCAAGGCCACCGCCGACTGGCGGTACATCACCCGCAGGGAACGCGCCGAACCCGACATTGCGGCGCGGCTCGGCATCGAAGCCGGTGATCATGTGATGAGGACGGAGTACGTCTTCCTCGCGAACGGTCAACCAACGCAAAGTTCCGTGAGCTGGGAGCCGTTCGCCCTGGTCGGCGGCACAGCCATCGAGGAACCTGAAGGCAGTGACGGCCCGGTGGGGGTCGTCGCCCGATTCGACACGATCGGCGTGCACATCGACGCGGTGACGGAGATCGTGCGGGCCCGCCCGGCGTTGGATGCCGAACGGCAGGCCCTCGGCCTGTCATCCGGTTCGTGGGTGCAGGTCGTCGAACGCGCCCACCTGGCCGGCGAGCGGCCGGTAGAAACGGCGGACATCGTCCGCCCCGCCGAGGACGCGGCCCGCGGCTACCGAATCCCGATCGGCGGCGCTTAGATGACGCACCCGGCTACGTTTACTGCGAGTAATCGAGCGCCGATGGTCCCAGCACCCTGACGGATACATCGGCCTACGTCGCCCCTAGGCTGCCTCCTCTACCAGCATCCCAGGGGGGCAATCATGGACGACCAGGATCTAACGCCAGAGCAGACACCGCCGCAGCCGCCACGGCGCCGATGGGTGCGACGCCATCCGTGGAAGACAGCCATCTCCGCGGTGGTCATCCTCTTCGTCCTGCTACTTGTGATCGGCGCGCTGTCGTCGTCATCGTCGTCGAAGAACACCCCGACCGCGGCAGGCCGGACAGGCACCGCATCGCCGGCCGTCACAGTCACACCATCGGCTACGGCAGCATCCTCCGCGGCCACTGCGGCGACCACAGCAGAACACCTTCCCGGGATCGGCGCCACGAAAGCCGACTGGAATGCCAGCCATGTAATGGACACCCATGGCACGACCGTTCCCGGCTGTTGCTTCAACCCGATCCCATCCCTGTCGAAGACTGCCGGGGAGAACGTCGACGCCTACTACACCGTGAACTACGCCGGAAACCGAGTGATCAGCTACAGCATGCGATTCGTGCCGATCTCGATTGACACGGCGAACGCCCGTGTCCTCGCTGAACTGCCGGGGGACGCCCGGACGGCGTGGACCCGAACCTTGGGCACCTGCCGGCAGTCGGAGTTCGTCAGCCCGACCCTCGCGCGCCTACTCGGTCCGGCACCGGTCGGCGATACGACCGGTGGTGTCTTCGTCGAGTTCGATAGCGACGAGCACAACGGCGGCCAGTCGGTCTACGACCCGGCCGAAGTGGACACGGCGCTCCTTTCGCTCGTCTCGTATCCGAAGGCGAGCGACGGCCCGGAGTGCTGAGAAATCAGATCTAACCGGCAGGCAGAAGGCCCCCACGAACTCGCGGGGGCCTTCTGCATCGGCAGGGAGATGCGGAACCCATCATCATCCGCTCCGACGGCACCCTGATCTGCGGGGAACGCCGACTACGCGCCCACCGCATGGCCCACGGCGACGCGCTGATCCCCACCCTCGTCGCCTCCCACCTTGCCGACGCCCTCGCTGGACTCCGCGCCGAACAGGCAGAGAACGTCTACAGGAAGGAGATGGAGCTGTCCGAACTCATGTCCCTCGGGAAGGCGTTGGAAGAGTTGGAAGCGCCGAAGGCCCGAGAGAGGCAACAGGAGGGCAGGCGTCGAGGCGCCGCCGTCACCAACAGGCAAGATCAAAGCGGTCTCCCCTCAGGAGCGGGGAGACCGGACGCTCGGGAGATGCCAGCCCGAGGGGATCGGCGTTCGCGAGAGACGGCGGCGGTGGTCGCCCGTGAGCTGGGTCTGACACCGACGACCTACGAGCGTCTTCGGAGTGTCTACCGGGCCGCGGAGGACCCGGCCCGCGGCTACCGGATTCTAATCGGCCCGGCAGCCGCACCGGCGCAGTCTGACTAGACGGTGACCTGCGGCTTCCCACGCAGTACACCCAGACGTTCACGATCCGGCCTGTCAGACGGCAGCGGTGGCCTTTGCGACCTCGCTGATCAACTTATCCAGGTCGCGGGCGAGACTCGCCGGGATGCGGCGTGCGGTGGCCACGTGGAACGCCCGCAGGTAAGGCATCAGGGCAAGCAGAGCCCCGCGGGTCTGCCAGAACGCGGCCGGGCTACTCGTCTGGCGGGCGCGTCCCAGGACGTAACGCAGGCTGACGACCTTGTCGGCGGCCAGAGCTGCGGCCACCGGGTCGGATAGCCGATGCAGCCGGCGTATGGCTGCGGTCGGGTCGCGGGGGTAGAGGTCCATCGCGGCGTGTTCGCCGTGGATGAGCCACATCATGACCAGCGTGGAAATGCCACACCGATCGCCAACGGCGGCGGCCACCTCGTCGGGATGGCGGTAGTCGGGCACGTCGTGCAGCAGGACCGCGGCGAGCAGTGCGTCCGGTACCGGCATGTGCTGGCCGAGGGTGAGCGCGACCCGGACGGCGTGGCCGAGCGCGGGGGCGTTGTCGATCACATGGCCGGCGCACCAGTCACGGGCGAGGTCGAGCGCGGCCGTGACTAGCACCGAGCGGGGCCGGGTGAGTACCGACCGTCGGGTCGGGTCGGGTGGTGGCGATGATGGGCTGGTGGGGTTCGGCGAGGGCATGGGACGTCCCTGGGATGAGGATGATCTGTGTGCGGTCTGCCCGGCGCAGGTCCACGACCCGGGCCGGTTCGACATCGTCGACGGGCCGACAGCGGGCGGCCGGTACGACGCCTCCACCGGCTACCGGCGGGACCTGGTGAGCGGAGTGCCGGTGTGCATTCACCCTGGCAAGATCGGTTTTCGTCCGGGCCGGTATGCCTCGGCAGGTGAACGCTGGCCCGATCTGGTCGAGCTCGGGCCGGATCCTGGTCCGATGCCGCAGGACCCGGCGAGCCTTGCTCGGTGGATGACGGCACGGGTCCGCCATGCTGGTGCCGACGAGGCGGAGACAGTGCTTGCTGATGCGGAACGGGAGGCGGCCCGCAGCTTCCCGGCGGACATCGTTGTCGCCGCGCTGCGGGCCGCGCTCGCTGGGCTGTGACGTCAGCGGCCGAAGGTGAAGAAATGCGACCGGCCGCCGGCCTGCACCCCGATCGACTCGTAGTGCTCGAACAGGATGCCCAGACGACGCGCCGTCTCCGCCTTCGCCAGCCAGTAGCGGCGCGGCGGCTCACCCCAGCCGGCCGCCCGGTACACCTGGTCGGTGTAGCCCTCGGCGTCGTAGCCGAACCGTTCGTTGTCGGTGGAGTGGATGAACGTCACCGACAGATCGGCCTGGATCCGGGACAGGACCGTGAACTGGGCGGTCAGAGCGTGCACCATCTCGTCGACCGGTGCGGCCACGTCCAGCTCGGCGGCCTGTTCGTCGCCGGTCAGCTCGTAGACGGCGGCTTTCATCGCCATGGTCCGTAGCGCCTCGACGAACAGGTTCGGCCCGTCGGCGTCCAGGTCCCACTCTGCGACCTGCGGGTAGCCGGTGAACGTGGCCCAGCACTCGGGGTAGGCCAGGGTGCTCGTGCGCAGCCGGTCGAACAGCGGGTTCGCCTCGATCGAGTCGAGGATGACCGCGGCCCGCTCACCGGCAGCGTGCGGGCTGGGCAGGTTGACCGTAGCGGTCGCGCCTGCGTTCTCGTGGTTCATGCGGGATGCCTCCTGCGGATGGGTGAGTACCGGCCGGGTCGGTGTGCGGCGGGGCCGGCGGATGGGAGTTGGCGGAAGGGGCCGTGGGGGTGCGGGCCCCTTCCCGCCTCGGGCCGTCGGGGCCCGAATGCGGCGGGCGCCGGCACTGGGGGCGTGGCTGGCGTGTTTCCCGCCGTGCACGACTCATGACACAGCGCGTGACAGGTCCCGGTAAGGGTGCGATCGTCGTGCCCAGGGGTGGGGCATGATGTCCCACCCGTCGTGTTCCGCTGGCCGAGGGGAACCGCTGTGCACGCTGACCCTGTGGACGACCTCCGCCAGCGCCTCGCCGCCCGGTTCCGCGAGCTGCAACGGGCCCACGGCCTGTCGGGCAAGCAGATCGAGGCCCGCACCCACTACGACCGCAAGAACGTCTCCGCCGTGCGCAACAGCGGCCGGCTTCCCGCCCGCCACGTCCTGGCTGCCTACGACGCGCTGTTCGGCTGCGGCAGCGAACTCACCGACCTCGGTGACCGGATCCGCGCCGCTGACCAAGCCGCACGCCTCCGCGGCCTGTCCGCCCGCGCCGCCGGCCCCAACACCCCCAGCCCACCCGAGGCAGAAGCCGTCGGAGCGGACCGGCGGGAGTTCGTCGAGCTCGGTGCGCTCACCCTCGCCGCGGGACTGGCCGGTGAGGTGTCCCGCCGGGTCGCCTCGGCTGACCCGGACCCGCTCACCCTTGACGAACTCGACGAACGCCTCGACCAGATCGGCGCCAGCTACACCAGCACCCCCCACGCCGCGTTGACACCACTGATCGTCGGCGGCTGGCGCGACGCCGAACGCCTCCTCGACAGCCGACTGTCCGCCCGGGTCCGCACCCGGGTCACCACCATGGCCGGCCTGTTCGCCTTCTACGGCGGCCGGCTCGCGTTCAACCTCGGCGACGACACCGCCGCCCGCCGCTTCGCCTCCCTGGCCGAGCTGTACTCCCGCGACGTCGACGACCCCCTGCTCTCCGGCTCAGTCGCCACCCTGAAGACCTCGATCGCTTACTACACCGGCCGCCACGCCGCCGCCGCCGACATCGCCGGACAGGCCCGCGCTGGCGCCCACCCCTACCTCCGCGCCCGCCTCGCCGCCTACGAAGCCCGCGCCCGCGCCGCCGCCGGCCAGCACGACCAGGCCCGCCAGGCACTACGCGACATGCAGGACGCCGTGTGGCTCGGCGAGCCGATGGTCGGCACCGAAACGTTCGGCGAGGAACTCATCCACTGCTTCCTCGCTGTCGTCTCCGGCCGCCTCGGCGACGGCGAACACGCCGAACCCCACGCCCACCGCTCCCTGGCCATCCTCCAGGCGACCGGCGGCGGCTACGAAGACATCGGCGGCACCTACAACGCCCTCGCCCAAGCCTTCCTCCGCCGCACCCATCCGGACCCCGAACAGGCCGCCGACGCCGCCTCCCGCGCCCTGGCCGTCCTCGACGGCCGGCCCACCCGCACCGTCATCCAACGATCCGGGCAGATCTGGCAGGAACTCGGCGCACGCTGGGAAAACCAACGCGCCGTCCTCGACCTCGGCGAACAACTCCAGGCCCACCGGCGCGCCCTCCCGGCAGGAAGCAGCAGCGCATGACCCTCGACCACGGCCAGCCCGACCCCCACGGCGTCCCGACCCTGCTCACCCCACGGCTGGTGTTACGCGGCTGGCGGGCCAGCGACGTCCCCGACTACTTCGCCATCGTGTCCGCACCCGGCATGGACGACCACACCCCCCAGCCCAAGACCGAGGCCGCCGCCTGGTCCCAGACCGCCTTCCAGATCGGACACTGGGCGTTACGCGGCTACGGCATGTGGGCCGTCGAAGACCGGACCACCGGACAGCTCCTCGGCCGCGCCGGGCTCTACGAGGCCCTCGGCTGGCCCGGCTGCGAAGTCGCCTGGACCATCCGCCGCGAACGCTGGGGCCAGGGCCTCGCCACCGAAGCAGGACGGGCCGCCGTCGAGTTCGCCTTCGATGTACTCAAACGCGATGACCTGATCTCCATCATGACCGCCGACCACGCCGCCTCGATCAAAGTCGCCACCCGGCTCGGCCTCACCTACGACCGCACCGAGACGATCCAGGGAGGCGCGTACTCGATCTACACAATCGACCAAGCACAGTGGCAGGCATCGGCCGACGGCGAGCCGGCCTGAACCAGGGATCATGTGCCCTGGCAGGGTTTTCCCGCCCATCGGCAGACAGCGAGCCGGCGAGTAGTGTCCGGCCGCATGCAGATGGTCAGGATCGCGGGGGCCTGCATCGCTCTGTTCCTCGCCGCCTCATGCGGCAGCGGCGAGGACTCGCGCTCGACGGCAGAGCCGACAGCACCGCTCTCAGCATCCCACTCGCCCAGCCCGTCCCAGGACGACATAGCCGTCCGGTTCGTTTCCGGCCTGACGACCACCACCCTCAAAGGGCAGCAGGACACGGTGCCGCTCACCTCGCCGGGTTCGGCGGCACGGGCGTACATCAACTACCTCGTGGCCTTCACAGACGCGGAGACGTCGGCCGGTCACACGCTGCCGGCCGGCCGGTTCACGAGCCAAGGGAAGCCAGGGACGCTGACCGAGTGCGACAACGTCCCCGAAGATCCGCATCCGTGCGCCGAGTTCTCGAACTTCCACCTCGACGGCCACGGGCTCATCTCCACCTTCGACATCGACGGCCAGCCAGTCCGCACGGTCGTTGCCGTCGGCGGCCCGGCGCAGACCGCCAGTGGCGTCACAGTCCAGCCGATGGGCGCCTACTCGGACACAGGCAACGCCACTGTCGTCGTTGCCTACAAGGTGACGAACGAGACCTCGGGCACCGTCACGATGGCCTACAACGCGGCTGAGATGGTCTCAGGCGGTTCACAGCACGACACGGTGGGCGGCACCGGCCCGAACACGCTGCCGCCGTCGGTGAGCGGCATGTTCCTCGCCCAGTTCAGTGCCCAGGACCCGATGGGCACGTTCCAGGTCGAAGCCGACTACCAGGCCAACGGCGGGGGATCACTGGCGCATTTCACGGTCAAGCTGATCTCCCCGGCCTGACCGGGCGAAGGGGCACGTGAAGGCCACTTCCTGACCGGGGCGCAGGCGGCCATCCTCAATGGCATGGACGAGCGGGCCCACGAACAGATCGGCCCAGCGATCGTTCTGCGCTGCAAGGTGCATCGGCGTCCACGAAGGCGGGCTGGGACGGTACTGACGTTCCGGCCACCACCGCCTCGAAGCGAGTGCCCGAACTGCCATGTGGTCAACGCCCCCGACGAACCCCGATAGGCGCGAAGGTCAGGATCCGCCCCCTACACCCTGCTGCAACATCTGGTCGAGGGTGGCAAGGGCGTCGGCGACACCGCGGCGCACCGCCCGTTCAGTGGCAGCCGGGTCCGTGGAACCGCGGGCGTCGACTGCGACGTGGAACGTGTTCGTCGTCCCACCGCGGGTCGTCGCGGTGCTCATCCCCGCCAGCTGCGAGCCCTTCCACACGTACTCGGTTTCACCGGACAGGTTGTAGCCGAGAGTCCCCGTCGGCCAGGCTTTCCCGCCGCCGGTGTCGTAGCCACCGGGCCGGCCCCAGGCGGACAGGCTGCCGTAGCGGGCATCGGTGTACTTGATCGACGCATACACGTTCGCCATCGGATCCGTCGACACCCCGTACGAGAACGGCCCGGTGTTGCGGTACGGGCCGGCATAGGCAGCGAACGTCGAATTGATCAGCTGCATCAGGCCGACGGAGGGATGCCCTGCCGTCCAGTTCGAGTCCCACCGGTTGACCGCATTGGGATCACCACCGGACTCCTGGTTCATCCGTTGCAGGCCGAGGGACAGCCACGACGCGCTCTGCCCTGCCTGCGCAAGCGCCGCGGTCATCACCGGCGCCCACCGGGCGGCACCCCCAGCGGACGCGGCAGCCTGCGCCGCAGCGGCCTGGTCCGTTTTGTCCTGGCCGCGCAGCAGGTTGACGATCGCGTCCATGGGGGACTCGGCGAGCCGGCCAGCCGCGCCCTTCCAGTCCTCACCGGTACCCAGCGTCGAGGCGACGATGGCGCGGATCGGGGTGAACGCGGTCTGCGCGGCATCGGCCAGCGCGCCACGTACCCAGTGCACAGCGGTACCGATCACGTCGATAGTGCCCTCACCGAGGGCTTTTAGGGTGCCGAGCGGGTCAGTGACCGCATCCGCGATTGCGCCGAGGACCCCACCGCCGGGAATACCGCCTCCGGCCATCGCGGCCCCCGGGGCTTGGGTGCCCCCGCCGAACAGCCGGCGCAACGCGAACATTGCTTTCTGCCCGCCGGCCGCGGCGACTTCGGCGGCGGTCCACACGTGTTCACCGGGCATGAGCAGGGCAGGTACAGAGTCGCGGCCAGCCCGGCCGCCGGTGATAGGGCCGCCTTCGGCGAACTGACTGACTGGTTCCATTTTGCTTTCGTGGACGATCGGAGCGAAGGCGTTCCACACGGGGAGGATGCCTTTGTTGAAGACGGGGCTGATCAGGAAGTTGATGGGGGCTTTGAAAATGTCTTTCAGCCCGTCCCACGCACCCTTGATCCACCCGGTGGCGGTTTTCACGGAATTCGTAATATCGTTTTTGATCCGCTCGAACCAGCCGGTAACGTCTTTCCACAGATTCGACGCGGTCGTCGACATCTCATGCCACAGGCTCACGAACGGCGCTGACGTCTCATGCCAGATGCGGCCTGCCAAGCCCGTCGCATCCCGCCACAAGTTCGAGAGCGCGGAGACTACCTCGTGCCACAAGCTAGATACAGCGGTCGACGCCTCATGCCACAAAGATTCGATCGGAGACGCCACATCATGCCAGATACGGCCCGCCAAGTTAACGGCCTCATGCCACAGCGACGTGATAGCCCCAGCCACATCGTGCCAGATACGCGAACCAAGGTTCGACGCATCTCGCCATAGCGAAGTAAAGGCATCCGCTACGTCATGCCAAAGCCGAGTTGCAATGCCCGCCACCTCACGGCCCGCCGAGCTGAAAGCGTTTGCCACCTCATGCCATGCTTTAGTCGCAATGTCGGCGATACTGCGGCCAAGCGAAGTGAACGCCCCGGCGACATCCCGCCAGATCCGGGAGGCGATATCGGACACCTCATGCCACATGGACGAGAACGCCCCGGCGACGTCATGCCACATTCTGGACATGAACCCGGACACAGCCTCCCAGCCGGCCTTGAAAAGACCGGTGATGCGACTCCAGTTGTTGACAATCAGAACGATGAGGAGGCCGGTGACCCCGGTGGCGATCACGAGGATCAGCCGCCAATGCCGTTCGAAAAAGTCGACCACGGCATTTACTGCGGCCATGACGCCGTTTTTCACATCATCGAAGATCCGAACGATGAAGTTTTTCACGTCCGTGAAAATCCGGACGGTGAAATCGTAGATCTGCCGCCAATATTTCGCGACCAGCACCGGGATCAGCAGCAGCCCACCGGACATGACGATCGCAATCAGCGGAGCCCATTTCTTCACGAAATCCAAGGCCACGCCAAGCCAATGCTTCACATCGTCATACATGCGGGAGAAGAACCGGCCCACCGACTTCGTTGCGTCCTCGACTCCGTGGAAAGCCGAGGACAGCCCGCGGCCCACCGACTTACCCGCATCCACCACCGCACGGAACGCCTTGTCCACGGCATGCCACACGGACTCGCCCGCGTTGACCACCGCGTGGAAAGCGTCGACCAGCCCATGCCAGATCGTCTCTGACATGTGCGCAACCCACATCGCGGCGTCTTTCAACGCCCGGCCGACAGCATTGACCGCATCGCGGAACCACCCGACGTGGCGATAGGCCAGGATCGCACCGGCGACCAGCGCAGCGATCGCTATCACCACGAGCATCACGGGGTTGGCATCCAACGCCGTGTCGAGGAGCCAGGTCGCGGCGGCCATCACCTTCTCCGCCGCCGCAGCCGCCAGCATCGCAATCTTGTAGGCGGTGAAGGCCCCGGCGATCCCGTAGACCAGATCTCGGGCCAGACTGCCATGATCCGAAATTTCCTTGAGCACATCGGCGATCACATGGATACCGACAGCTACGACCCCGGCAGCGGCCTTCCCAATGTTCTTCAGCGCCGGTTCGATCTCCACGAAAATTTTCTTCGCAGAATCGGCAGCCTTGTAGACGTCACCGAGGACCTTCGTAAGCTTCTGCATGTCCGGTGACTGCACCGGAACCGGCCCGCCCGAGGACCGAGCCTTGTTCGCCGCGCCAACAGCATCGATGCCCCTCGACACGGCACCGACCGCCTTCGAGCCGAAGCTAGCAAGTGATCCTTGGGCACCCCGAGTGGACTCACCGACCTTGACGAGAAGGGCATCGAACGATCCGCGGAGCGTCGCGAGCTTCTGAGACGTCGTCTGCTGCGTGTCTGACCACGCCTTGTCGAACTGCGCAGCACTGGACATCCCACCTGTTTCCAGCTGCGTGTACTTGCCCTGCAACCGGTCCATCTGCGACAACAAAGTCATGATCGCCGAGGATGATTTGCCGCCGCCGAACGCCCGGCTGATCACCGCAGCCTGATCGGTAGCGGACATCCCCGACGCCTCAAGATGCCCCTTCAAATCCTGCAAAGCGACCAGGAGCCCGTTCGGTTTACGCATATCGTTACCGAGCTGAGTTGATCCGACCCCGATCGAAGCCAACGCTTTCTGCGCGGTCAGCGATGGGGCTCCCAGCAGCGAGAACGTCATCCGCAGCCGGGTCGCCGCTTCCTGCGCGGGGATCGCGTTGTCGGTCAGCGTCGCCATGCTCGCGCCGACGTCCTGCATGGACAGGCCGAACGTTGCCGCCGTCGGCACAATCCCCGACGACATTGACGAGGCAAGGTCTTCCATGCGGGTATCACCCACACCGACGATCTTGTTGAGGAGGCCCATGGCGTCCGCTGCGCCGTTCACACCTTTGATATGGCTGGCTTCGACGGCGATCGACGCCTGCACCGTCTTCTCCAGATCGGCATGGCCGATCTTCGCTTCCTTCGCCGCCGCAGTCAGAAGGTCCAACGCCTCGGACCCACGGAAACCCGCAGACTCCAAGTGATACAGACCCTCCGCCAGCCCGGTCGGCCCGATCCCGACGCTTTGCGCAAGGTTGAGAACAGCCGGTGACATTTCGGCGATCTCGGCACTGGTAGCGCCAGCTTGAGTCCCGAGCTTCGCCATCTCGGCCTCAAACTCGTTGGCCTTCTTCGTGCCTTCGTAGATCGCCCCGGCGACCCCGGCAACCCCGAACAGCGCGCCCAGCTTCGTTGCTTCCAACGCGAAGCTTTTGACGCTACCGAGCATCCCACCGAACGCGCCGGAAGCCGTCGCCCCCACCGTGCCAAGGCGACTTCCGAACGAAGCCACCGACGACTCGGCATCCTTCAACCCATCCCGTGCTGCGGTCGCCGCAAGCCGGGTCCGACCCAAGCCGCCTTCCAGTTTCCCCGCGTCCTCACCGGCCGAAGCTAGTTTCCCGCCGGTACCCGCCGCTGCAAGGCCGGCCGCGCCCAACTCGCTGGCGGCACTCGCCGCGCTCTTCTCCGCAATCGCGAACTGCCCGGCGGTGCCGGCTGCGGCCAGGCCCACACCATCGAGTTGCTTGCCGATCTGGGTCCCGATGTCCCCGAACTTTTTCAGAACTGGGACGATCACAATCTCGGCGGTTCCGACCACTGCCATCGTTCAAACCGCCTGGGACGGCGGGTCTACGAACCGGACGACCAGCTGACCGTCGTCGTTCACCGCATGCACCGGAACACGGCCTGCGGCTGTCTGGTCGGCTTCCAACGCGAGCATGCGGACGATGTCAGCGACCGTGCCCTCAGAGAGCGGTGGCGCCGCCTCATAGGCATCTACGAGGCCCCCGAGGAACCGGCCGGGCGACCAATGGTCCCGGGCGTCGGCAAGGTACTGGTCAACCTCTGGCGGGGTCGCGAAGAAGTAGGTGCCATCCGGCTTGGCAACCGCGTAGGGGGTGAACGCATCGAGGCGGGAGTCGTCGTCGCGGATGCTGCGTTCTATGCGGTCGGCGATCCGATGAAGTTTGACTGCGTCCGGGGCAGTGAGGGGCCCAGGGTGATTGTCGTGCCAGACAGGTTGGGAGATCGTCTCGGCGATGTTCCGCAACGTCGCAGCGAGCTGGGCGGGGGTGATGACAGGCATCGGGGGGACCGGCTTTCGGGCGCGCCAAAGGGGATTGGCGTGCACGCTGGCGGGTTCACCACCGGGGCGGCCTGACGACAGCTACGCAGTCGGAGCCAAGCTGATTGTACCGTCCACGGACTTTCCGGGTGCGTCGACAGGCCGAGGCGAAGCCGTTGGATGGTCTTGGTGTGAGTGTCAAGTTCATCCGTGACGTGATCGCAGATGACAATGACCTGCTGGACCTGCTGGACCTGCTGGACAAGGCGACGCAGGGGCGGCATGGCGGAGACCGCAGGTCGGACGAGGCAGTAACCAACGTTGATAATATCAACGTTGGTCGTCCTGGTGGCACGAGTCAAGAGCAGGCTCTGCGCCGTCTCCGCAAGGAGATGGAGCTGTCCGAACTCATGTCCCTCGGCAGGGCACTCGAAGCACTGGAAACCCCGAAAGCCCGCGAGCGTCAGGGCGCACGGACTGATCTACGGTCAACCTCAGCATCACCTGATGCGGAAGTCGACCGTAGCTCTCGTCCTGGCAAGGTCTCGGCGATCGTTGCGAAGGAGCTGGGCCTGTCCTCGGCCACCTACGAACGGCTCCGCGCCGTGTACAAGGCAGCTACCGATCCGGCGGGGATCCGAGCTGCACCAGACCCTTGCCGCGGGCACGGCTGTTCCTGGAACTGCTAGATCGCCACGTTCTTCAGCGCGTTGTTCTTCCACAGATCGGTCTGCCGGGTGTACCGGTCCAACGCGTTCGAGGTGGGATTCCACCGGCCTTGTTCGGCGATCGCGGCGCGGGTGGCACCCGCATCAGCTGCCGACGTCGCCGCACCCGACCGCAAGCTGTGCGCGGACAGCGTCTCCCCCAAGCCCGCAGCGTCACCCAGCCGCTTCACGATCCGGTCAATCGACTGCCCGCCGAGCCGGCCGCCGACCTTCCCATGCCGGTCGATCTGCCGCAGCAACGGGCCGTCGGTGATGCCCTGTTCAGCGAGGTGGGCGAGCCAAGTCCTCACGGCGACCACGGGGCAGCCGTCGTCTGTCCGGCCAGCCGGGATCACCGTTTCCCGGCCCGCGGCGGCCTGGTCGGTCTTGCTGCGGCCGATGCGGACCACCAGCCCCCTGTCTTTGCTGGCCGGACCCTTGTCGTCGCTGGCGACAGTGATGTCGCTGATGTCGAGCCGGGACAGTTCGCTCCGCCTCGCCATCAGGCCGAAGCCCAGCAGTAGCAGCACCCGGTCACGCAGGCCCTGCGGAGTATCCGGGTCGCAGGTGTCGATCATGGCGCGGATGGTCCGTGCGATGGCGGCCGGGGCCTGGCGGTCGCGGACACCGGCGTCAACCCGGTCACGGCGGTAGGCGCGGATCAGCCGCCGGGCGTATCGGGTGTCGGGCAGCTCTGCGTCATCCTCCCGGTGCATGGTCCGGATGACGGACAGGGCAACGTCGATGGATCCGGGGGCCTTCCCCTCTTTGATCAGATGGCGGGCGTACTCGGCCAGGGCGTCGCCGGTTGTGGGGAGGAAGGGCCAACCTTCCCGTTCGCACCATGCGCGGAAGTTCGCGGACTGAGTGCGGTATGACCGGGCGGTGTTCTCGGGTACCGAGGCGATCACCTCTGCCCGGGTCTCGTCGCTCATCCTTCGGTGGGAGTCGACTGGGACAACCGATTGACCTTGCTCGACGGCAACCAGAGTCACGACCGAACTCCCTTGATCCAAATCGGATTTCTGAGTACCGATTATAAGTGAAATCGGTACCTGAGGGCTAGACCGCGGGCTACCGGGGGAACCCGCAGCCGACCACGTTGCCCCCTGCAACCCTCTCGGGCAACCACGGCGCGCATCACGGCAAGCGCCTCCAGTGGCCCGGAAACGGCTGAGGCCGCCAGGCCCAGATCGGACCGGCGGCCTCGGCGGCACCACCACAACATCACGGATCATCAACCCGCCCGGCGGACGGCCCGCAGGCGACCAGCGCCGGACGGCGACACGACACGAGCCACGCTTCAACATCAGCCGCCGACACGAACACGCGGGCGCCGATGACCCACGTCGGGATCCGACGGTCATCCGTCAGCCGGCGGGCCAACCTCAAGCTGATCACCGGCCAGCGGGCAGGCACCTCGGCACGCGGGACCAGGTCATCCGGCACCACCTGGTCGCCGCTCATGACCGTTCCCCCCGATGCTCCCGGAGGACCTCCCACCACGCCCGTGCGGACGCCGCTGCCAGCACCGGACCGGGCGGGATGCCGTCGTAGGCCAGGAGCGCGGCGAACGCCGCGAGCATCTCCTCGAACGTCTCATCACATCGGGCGGCGACCACCGGAACCCGCCGGGATCCTTCCTGTGCCCGCAGCGCCCGGCAGCGTTCCACCGCGAACAGTGCGCGGGCATGCAACTCGCCACGGTCCGGCCCGGCCGACACGGCGTCGACGGCGGCCTCAAGCGTGGCCAGCTCGGCGAACGCGCCGTTCGTCGCCTCCCGGGCAGCGCCCAGAATGGTGGGGCTGGCACCGGCCTGGGCGTGCGCGACGAACCGGGCTTCGGCGACCAGCGCCCTTCGGCGGGCCACTGCCAGCCCGCCGGGAACCGCCCGGCTCATGCCACACCACCGATCGCCGGACGGTCCGCGTTCCCACCGTCGAGGCGGGCCAGGGCCCGACCGACCGCGCCGATCACCTGCGGGCTGTTCGGATCCAACCCAAGTTCTGCGGCCAGGTCCGCGGCAACCATCTCGGCCACGTCGAGCGCCCGATCCTGGTACGCCTCGTGAAGATCTGTCATCGCGGTTTCCACGCCTGCCCGTACTGCGGCTTCGGCTGCGCGGACCAGGTGTTGGCGCTGGGCAAGGTGAAGGCTTACCAAGGGGGCGGGCGCCGGGTGCAGGCCGGCGGTGTCGACCAGGACCGGGCCGCCGTCCTCGGTGACGGTTCGGTCGATCTCGGCCTCGATGATCGCGATGATCCCCGCGCTCCGGCCTATCTCATCCCGGAGGACTTCCAGCGGGCGGACGGGCAGGATCTGACCGAACCTGCGGAACTGATCTTCGACGTGTTCCCGGGCTGCCGCAGCCCGGCCGGATGGGGCGTTCCCGCCATGCCTGCGGCACCGGCCGGTACCCACATGGCCGGTTCCTTTCCCGGCCCACTCGCGGCAGAGGCCGCCGGCGGGTCCCTGCCGCTTCTGCGCGTTGCACCGGCCCGGGATCGGCGCGGTCGGGCCGTCGTGTTCGTTGGTGCTGTTCGCATCATTCATGATCATCCCTGCCTGCCTTTCGCTACTTTTAGTGACGGTATTCACGGAAAGGTGCCGGAGGACCCGAATCCTCCGGCATTCCATCACTCTCCGTGTCAACGTTTGGTGCGTTGCGGCAGCGTCTTCGCTGGGGGAACCGGCGGCTTCGTCGCCACCCTCCGGACCGCGGACCCCTGGCCCCTGGTGGCGGCGGGCGTCTTCCCCACGGCCGGTGGCTTCGCCTTGACGGCGGCCTTCGAGCTGGCCGTGGCCTTCGGGTTGGCCGTGGTCTTCGCACGGGCAGCATCAGCGGTGAACTGCCGGCCCTGCGCGACGGCCACGGCGAGCCGAGCCCGAAGACGGGCGGCGCGCTGCCGGCGGGCAGCCTGCGCGTAGGCGCTGTTCACCTGCGGCTTCCTGGCCGTGGCCGTGGTGGTGCGCCGTGGCGGAGTGGGAGGTGTCGCGGGCATGTGTGCTTCTCCTTCGTGAACGTGCTGGTGAACGTGGCTGGCTGGTCTTCAGATCGCCGCTTGATCACCTGCCTCAAGACCCGCGGCGATCCGCCGCAGCAACGACGCGGCCTCCAGCGGATCGGCGCCAGGCGAGATCGTCAGCGAAGCGATCGCCGACGGCGGCGGCGGGCCTGCCGCAGCCACCGGGGGCAGCGGAATCCGCGTGCCGGCCACCATCACCGCCCCGTCGTGGTCGACGCGGAGTCGCGTGCCGGCCGGGCCGACGACCGCCAGGGCCAGGGCGAGAAGCGCGCAGTTCCTGGCCCGGACGACCTCTGCGATGACCGTGCCGGCTTGTGCGCGCAGGACGTCGCCGTGGTCGGGATGATCGGCGGCGAGTGTGACCAGGGACGCGGCATGATCGGCGGCGAGCTCCCACCATTCGTCGACGGCGGCGAGGCGGGGCACACCGTCCGGGGCGTAGTTCAACCCGCCGTAAAGGGATTCCTTGACGCCGACGATCTGGTAGCCGCCGGGTACGAGCAGGGCTTCCCGAAGGCGCGCGGTCCGCTGACGGTAGGCGGCATGGTCGTTTTGCACTCGGGTGGCGAGGTCGTCGGGGAGGGTGGCGAGCGGGTCTTCGGTCGGAGTGGTGGCCATCGGTGATTCCTCTTGGAGGGGCGGGTTGGTGGGTTCGCTGCGGCGGCGCATCAGCTGGTGGTTCCGGGACGGTCGGCGAGTAGGGCGAGCAAGGTGTTTCCGTGGCATGGCTGGCCTAGCTCGCAGGCACAGGCCAGGTCGTAGCCGCCGAGGTCGGGCAGGTCGATGAGGACCCGGGCGCGGTCGTAGCGGCCGATGAGCCAGGGGCCTTCACCGTTCAGCCAGTCGCGGTGGCGTTCGACGGCGCCGGCCTGGCCGTGTTCGGCGACGGTGAACGGGTTACCCCACCGGGATGGCCGGGTGATCTTTTTGGTGAGAGCGGGCAGTGGCTGTCCTCGGCGGAGCTGGACGCGCTTCGCTTCGGTCCACGGCCGTGGCGATTCCAGTGCGGCCAGGCCGGGGTGGCCGTAGCGGGTGAAGTACTCGGTGGCGAGTTCGTGGTGTTCGATCATGGGATGCTTGCTCCTGGTGTTTGATGGCCGGTCAGGGGGCGCCGAGGCGGTCACCTCGGCGCCGCACGTTCGTTCCGGGGTCAGGCGCCAGCCGAGGTGACCACCCGGCTGGTGGTGGGCGTGGCTGACAGGCACAGGGCGCCGTACCGGGTCTGGCCGGGCGTTGGGCTGGTGAACGATCCGGCGCGGACCGTTTCGACGGCGGCGAGCAGATCAGCGGCGTGGGTGGACGAATGCCACTGGTCCCGGTCCCCGACGAGCCGGTCGGCGTGGGTCTCGTAGCCGTCGATCGTGACGTTGATTACGGGGCCGTTCTTCTTGGAGTTGCTAGCCCGGACGGACAGTCGGATGTCGGCTGGGAGGGTGCCGGCCTCCTGTGCCTTGCCGAGTTCGCGGCGGACATGGTCGCCGGCCTGTTTGAGGGTCATTCCCATCGCGTGCTCCTTGGTGATCTGGTTGATGTCGGTCTGCTCGCCGGGGCCTGGTGGTGCCCGGCCGCTCTGTCCGTCGGTGGGGGTGAGCCGGGCGAGTTTGGTCCGGTGGCGCTGGGTGTTGCCGTAGGTTCGTGCGGCCCGGCGGGCGGTGAAGTGGACGCGGCGGGCGTCTGCGCGTTGCTGGGCGGCGCGGATCCGGCCGGTGACGTTGGCGGTGGTCTGCTCTGCGAGGACAGCCCGATCCGCATCGGTGATCGTCACCCGCTATCACGTGGGGAGTCGGTCATGGCGCGGCCCGATCAGTTCGCCATGTCGACGAACCGGGCGTAATGACCTTGAAAGGCAACAGTGATCGTGCCCTTCGGGCCGCCGCGGTTCTTCTCGACGATCAGGTCGGCCTCGCCGGCGCGGGCCGAGTTCGGGTCGTGGGCATCCTCCCGATAGATCATGATCACCATGTCGGCGTCTTGCTCGATCGACCCGGAGTCCCGCAGGTCGGAAAGCTGCGGGCGCTTGTCGGCGCGCTGCTCGGAGGCCCGGTTGAGCTGCGAGAGAGCGATCACGGGCACGTCGAGCTCGATGGCCAGCAGCTTCAGCTCGCGTGATAGGGCGCTTACTTCTTGCTGCCGGTTCTCGCCCTTCTTCGCAGTCACTAGAAGCTGCAGGTAGTCCACGATGAGTAGCGACAGGCCGTCGCGACGCTGCTGCCGTCGGGCACGGGTCCGGATTGCGGCCACCCCCGCGTTGGGGGCTGTGTCGATGAACAGCGGCGCGTCGGTGGTCTCGCCCATGCGACGGGCCACCCGCAGCCAGTCGTCATCGGTGAGATTGCCGGTTTCGAGGTTGTGATGCGAAACGCGGGCTTCGGCAGCCCACACCCTTTGGTCGAGTTCCCCCCGGCTCATTTCCAGCGAGACGAACAGGACCGGATGGTTGTGCTTGATCGCCGCGGCGCGGGCGATGTCCAACGCCAACATCGACTTCCCGACGCCGGGCCGGGCGGCAATCACGATCATCTGCCCGCGTTTGAACCCGCCGGTCAGCTCGTCGAGGTCGGCGAAGCCGGTGGGGATTCCCCGCAGGCCCGCCTTGTCCCTCCCTCGGGACTCCAGCTCTTCGAGGAAGCTGTTCGCGGTCGCACCGATCGAGGTTGGCACGTCCCCGTTGTCAGCGGCGCTCAGGGCTGCGTGAAGCTGCCGGTCTGCGTCTTCGGCGGCGCCGGCCGCGGTTCCGGCTGCGGTACGGCCGATCTGCGCGATGCTGCTGCCGGCTTCCAGGAGACGGCGAAAGAGCGCCTTCTCGGCGACGATCCGGGCGTAGTAGCCGCTGTTGGCCACGGTCGGGACTGCTTCGACCAGGGTGTGCAGGTAGCCGGGGCCGCCGACCCGGTCCAGCTCCCCGCGGCGGGAAAGCTCGGCGGCAACAGCGATCACGTCGACCGGCTCACCACGGTTGTACAGATTGACGATCGTGTCGTAGATCGTTTGGTGGGCGGGCCGGTAAAAATCGTGGCCGCTGCGCACGATCTCGGCGACGTCGCCGACGGCGTCTTTCGACATCGTCATCGCGCCGAGGGTGGCCTGTTCGGCGTTGAGGTCGCGCGGCGGAACATGGTCAAGATCGTTGTTGCTCACGCGGTTCTCCCTGTGGTGAGGGGATGGCAGTCCGGGCAGGGGATGCCACCGGGCATGCCGCTGTCGGTCCGGAAGCGGATGTTGGTTCTGGCGGCGGGGTTGCCGCCTCCACAGCAGCCGCACCAGCGGGGTGCCGAAGCCGGCTGGCCGGTCTGGGCGGTCTGCTGGTCGGCGACGATCTGTGCCAGGTCGCCGTTGGCCGCGATCTTGCGCCACCATCCCGGGCTGCGATCGGGGTAGGTGTTTTTGATCTTTTCGACGGTCTCTCTCTCGTCTCCTGCCGACACGAGACCGGTCTCGCGGACGAGCTGAGCCGAGACGTCGACGAAAGAGAGAGGGGTTTGAGGGGAGAGAGGGGTGGGGGTCACCTGTTGGATGACCCTTTCGCCTCCAGTAGGTGACCCATTAGCACCTGTTGGATGACCCATTCTCGCGATTGGGTCCTCTGGCGGGTGACCCTTTGCGGACTGATCGTCTTTCGATTGGGTCCTCTGCCGGGTGACCCTTTCGGCGTGATCCTCGTTCGTGGATTGGGTCATCTCGTGGGTGGCCCTTTCCGGATGGGTGCAACGGCCCTTCCTGCCGTCGTGCGGACGCTTGGCCTCAGGGCAGAGGTGCCGGATCTTGTACACGGCCCACTGGCCCGGATGGCCGCGCATCTCGCGCCCGTCGTCGCGGACGGCGTACTCCAGCACCTTCTTGGCCATCAGCGCGCCGATCGCGTTCCGCCACGCCTTCGCTGTCTTCCCGCCTGCGCGGTCACGGATCCAGTCCTCGTGGACCGGGCCGAAGGTCTCCCGAGAGTTGTCGTTGGCGTTCTCGGCGAGGACCAGCAGATCGTGGCATTGGCCGACGGTGAGCTCAAAGTCGCGGTAGTGGTCGAGGACCTCGACCATGATTTTTATGCCCACGGGTCGCGACCGGGCTCGTATTGCGGCTGAAGCTGAGAGAGACGGTGCACGTCAGGCTGACCGCCGGTCCCGCCATGGCCGGTGGGCACACCATGGGTAGCAGGACTCCACACCGGCGATACGGCGGGCGACGCATTCGTACTCCCACGGCTGCCACGTGGCGGGCAGGGTGGCTCTGGCGTGCCGGCGGGCCCACGGGAGGGAACGCCAGGCGTTCAGGTCGACGACTTCGGCGATCCTGTCGTCACCGGCCGGTTCAGGCGGCAGACTGGTCGTCGCGGGTATCATCATCGGTGTTGACCTCTGTGGTGGGGGTCGGGTTGTTGGCGGCGGCCGGGGCGGGCACCCCGGCCGGTCGCATCCTCGGATTCACGGCGCGCGCGCTGAATGACTTCATGCGTCGACCTCGGCGAGCAGAAGCCGCCGGAGCGCAGCGACGGGCACTGCCCACCGGTCCCCGTGGCGGATGAGCCGGACGGGGAACTGCCCGGCTCGCGCAAGCGTCCGCGCCTTCGTTGTCCCCATCCCGAGAATGGATGCGGCGGTCGGCAGATCTGCCAGTAGCGGCAGCCGGTCAAGATCCGCGATGGTCCACTGACCTCGCGCAGGGTGCCCGCCAGACGCGCTCATGCGGGCACCTCGTCGACAGAGTCGAGCGGGAAGAGGTCTCGCACCGGTAGGCCGAGCCGCCGGGACACCGTCAGCTTCGTCGTGGCGCGAAGGCTGCAGCGCCCCCGTTCAACCCGTGACAGCGTGCCGGCCGACAGCCCTGTCAGCCCGGACACGTCGTCGAGGCTCGCGTTGTGCTCCCTACGCCAGCGACGTAGGGGATGCTCCTGATCAAGTGACGTAGTCAAACCACCCTCCTCAGTGGGTTGACAACATCACATACGACGCGGGGCGCGATGTCAAACCTAGCCATAGACATGCTTGATGTCGTAACGTCGCGCCATGCCTATTTCCTTGCGCGAACCGCTACGTTCCGGGACGTGGCGGTATCGATGACCAGCAACATCGCGGAGCGTCTCCGCAGGCTGCGGACGGACAGCGGCCTGACCCAGGCCGAGATCGCTGGACGCGCGACCAGGTGGGGCCTGAGCTGGAAGCCCAGCACGGTCGCCGCGCTGGAGACCGAGCAGAGAGCCCTGACTGGGCCTGAACTGCTACTACTTCCCGCGATCCTCGGCTGCCCGCTCGTCGAGATCGTCGCGGCCGAAGATGACATGATCGAGATCGCCCCGGGGCTGGTCCTGACCGGCGCCACCGTGCATCAGCTGGTCAGATCGACCCAGGCATGGGACACGACGGCCCCGTTCGGCCCTGATGTTCGGCCGCCCGGACCGTCCACCGCACGGCAGGCGTTGGAGGCGGAGCGTCAGGCGGCACGCAAACTCGGTGTGCCAGTGGAACGAGTGCTCGACGCGTCGATGTGGCTATGGGGCAACTCGTTGACCGCGCAACGCGATGCGGAGACGGCACGCGACGTGGAAGCACGCGGCAATGCTGTCGACGGACGTGGGCTGCAGGCGCTGCGCGGCCACGTGACTCGGCGGCTGTTGGCTGCGATCGACGCGGCTCTCCAGTCAGGAGCAGTACCCCTGCTCGCAGGTGTCGTCCGGAACGCGGATGAATCGATCATCAACAACGAGTCCAAGGTGACGGTCGCAGGCGAGGAGATCTACCCGTCACTCTTGGCGAACCTGCTACGCCGGTCGGGTGACGCTGAGCAGGCGGTGGCCCGGCAGCTGGGCGTCAGCGTCTCAGAAGTGCTTGTGGCCGCGATGGCGCTGTGGGGTCTCCGGACTCTGAACGAGAAGCGCGAAGAGGAGCTGCGGCCACTTCCTGACGATCCGGAGATGAGCGCACGCAAGCGCCAGGCCAGGCAGGCAGAGTGGATGTCCACCCGGGCTGAGGAGATCCGGACAGAGCTTGCCGCGCGGGCAGCTATGGAGGAGGCGTCCCGGGCTCTGGGATGGCCTGCGGGCTACCTTGCGAAACTCGCGATGGAGTTGTGGGGCCGCTGGCTCCCTGAAGAGCGAGACCGAATCCTCGCGGAACAGGACCATCCGGATTCGGATCCGGAAGTGCGACGAGGCGAGATCACTCACGAACTACTCGGCCGGCTCGCCGACAGACTTCGCGAGGGCCAGGAGGCGCTCCCGGATGAAGGTTGATGTTGACCGCCGGTGCGGCTGCCGGGACCCGCAGACCAAGCGGAAGTACCCGCGCGGCCGGTGCCCGCAGCTGGAACAGCGTCTTCACGGGACTTGGAGCTTCCGATTTCGTGTTCCTGTAGCCCTCGTGCCCCTTGTCGGGAAGAGCGAGATCAGCAGCTCCGGTTTCGAGACGAAAAAGGCAGCCGAGAAGGCCGCCGCCGATGCCGTGTCACGTGTGTTCGCTGGTGGGCAAGATATTGGCGGCCTGACCGTGCGGGTCTACCTCGTCGACCTGTGGCTCCCGGGAAAGCAGCGGCTCCGGCCGACGTCGGCGCGACGCTACGAACAGTACGTTCGGCTTCACCTACTGCCTTACCTCGGTGAGATCCCCCTCGCCTCGCTGCGAGCCCATCAGATCAGCCTGGCGTACCAGCGGGTCCAGGCCGACAGCGCCACCAAGCGCCGCCCCGTTGGTCTGTCGACGATCGCCAACGCTCACGCAATGTTCAAGAGCGCGCTCGACGATGCGGTCACACAGCGGATGATCCCCTTCAACCCGGCTGACGGCGTCGAACTGCCCTCCTACAACCGGCCCGAGGTGGAACCCTGGGCGGCCGAGGACGTCGGGGTGTTCCTGGACGAGGCGGCGGCCGACCGGCTCGCCGCGATGTGGGAGTTGATCGCGCTTCACGGGCTGCGGCGCGGTGAAGCATGCGGCGCGTCCTGGCCGGCTCTGGACGAAGAACACGCGGTCCTCAGGATCACCCAGCAGATCACCGAAGTCGGCAACACAGCCGGGGTGTGGCCCCCGAAGACATCCAGCAGCAAGGCAAAGGTGGACTTGGACGGCGCCACGCTCGGCTCACTGCTCGCGCACAAGCTCGCGCAGGACGCTGAACGGGAAGAGGTCGGCGCCGACTGGGGCAACGGGATTCTTCCCAACGAGCATGGCAAGCCGGTCCAGCTCAAGGAGCTGATGTTCACGCGCCCAGATGGGCGGTACCTCGATCCGCAGTGGGTCACCCGGCGCATGTGGCAGATTGCCCGCCGCGCGGGGTTGTGCACGACGGTGCGGATGCCCGCGGCGGCCGGTGCCGTCGAGATCGTGGTCGGGGTCCGCTACCGGGACCCGGTCGGCCGCTGGACGCTGTACGTCGACCGTGAGCCGGTCGGAGAGGTCACGGTCGTGTCCGCCGTGGGGATGAGCGGCACCCGGGCGCGGCTGGCGCTCGCCGCTCCCCTGCCGGTCGATGTCGGGGTGGGTGCGGAGCTCGGCTGGTCGTTGCTGTCCCGCCGACGGCTTCACGATCTGCGGCACTCGTCGGCGTCGATCCAGCTTGCCGAAGGCATGGATCTTGCTCTCGTGTCGAAGCGGATGCGGCACAGCTCGACGTCGATCACCGGGAATCTGTACGTCCATCTGCTGCGTTCGTCCGGCCAGAAGGCGGCCGAGGCGGTGGCAGCGGCGGTGCCCCGCACCGTACGGCGTGGGCACCAGGTGGGCACCAGCCCGGTTGACGGCAGTGACGCGACCGGTGAAGGCAGCGTTTCCGCTGGTATTACAGGGAAGCGCCCAGCAGGCGCACGGCGGAGGATGAGAGATTCGAACTCTCGAGGGGTTGCCCCCAACACGCTTTCCAAGCGTGCGCCCTAGGCCACTAGGCGAATCCTCCGTTGACGAGACTATCTGATCGTCAGCCGACCGTGGGCGGCGGGGTCCCCGTCCCCACAGCCGGCACGGGACAGGACGCGGGGACGGCGCAGCCGCAAGGGGCCGGCACGGTCACGGGAGGCCGGCACGGTCGAGGGTCGTCCAGGACCGGTGGGGCGGCGGGGGGACCTCGGCATCCATGATCGCTCCGGGCAGGTTAGACTGCCCAGCAGACCCCTCGTGCGGCGTTATCCTCGTGAACTCCCCCAGGGCCGGAAGGCAGCAAGGGTAAGCGGGCTCTGACGGGTGTGCGGGGGGTCCCCTCGTTTCGTCGATCTTCTCGTCGAGCACGTGGAGCAGGCCAGTGAGCGCAGCGCTGTACAACCGGTACCGTCCCGCGACCTTTGCCCAGGTCGTCGGCCAGGGGCACGTGACAGACGCACTGCGCAAAGCCCTGTCGACGGGCCGGCTGCACCACGCCTACCTGTTCAGCGGCCCGCGGGGCTGCGGCAAGACGTCCTCGGCGCGCATCCTCGCCGCCTCGCTGAACTGCATCCACGGGCCGACACCGGAGCCGTGCGGGGTGTGCGACGAGTGCGTCGGCATCCGCACCGGGTCGTCGATGGACGTCACCGAGATCGACGCGGCCTCCCACGGCCTCGTCGATGATGCCCGTGACCTGCGCGAACGGGCGTTCTTCGCGCCGGCGTCCGCGCGGTTCAAGGTGTTCGTGGTCGACGAGGCGCACATGGTCACGGCCGCGGCGTTCAACGCGCTGCTGAAGGTCGTCGAGGAGCCGCCGCCGTACCTGAAGTTCGTCTTCGCCACCACCGAGCCGGACAAGGTCCTGCCGACGATCCGCTCCCGCACCCACCACTACTCCTTCCGGCTCGTCCCGCCGGGGGTGTTGCGCGAGCATCTGGCGTCGATCTGCCAGCAGGAGGGGGTGGCGGTCGACCCGACGGTGCTGCCGCTGGTCGTGCGGGCCGGCGCCGGGTCGGTGCGCGACTCGCTGTCCGTGCTCGACCAGCTGCTCGCCGGCGCCGACGACGACGGCCTGCACTACGACCGGGCGGTGACGCTGCTCGGCATGACCGACGGCGTCCTGCTCGACGAGACGGTCGACGCACTCGCCCGCCGCGACGGCGCGGGCCTGTTCACCGTGGTCGACAAGGTCGTCTCCGCCGGGCACGACCCGCGGCGGTTCGCCCTCGACCTGCTCGACCGGTTCCGCGACCTGATCGTGATGGCCGCCGTCCCGGACGCCGCCGACCGCGGCCTGCTCGAGTCCTTCTCCCCCGACCAGGTCGACCGGATGCGCACCCAGGCCACCTCCGTCGGCCCGGCGGAGCTGTCCCGCACGGCGGACGTGCTGCACGCCGGCCTGGTCGAGATGCGCGGCACGACCAGCCCGCGGCTCATGCTCGAGCTCATCCTCGCCCGCGCCCTGCTCCCCACCGCCGCCACCGATCCCGCCGCCCTGCTGACCAGGCTGGAACGCCTCGAACGGCGCTCCGCCATGGACGGCCCCCTGCCGTCCCACGACGCGGTCGGCGCGGGCCCGGCCCCAGCCGCCTTCGTCGCTGCCCCGCACCAGCCGGCGGTCGCGGCTCCCCCCGGTCCGCGACGCCCGGCCCCCGACGGACACCCCGGCGCTCCCGGCGGTCAGCGCGCACCGGTCAGCCAGCACGGACCCGGCAGCCAGCACGGTCCCGACAGCCAGCACGGTCCCGACGGCCAGCACGGTCCGAGTACCCAACATCGTCCGGCTGACCAACACGGTTCGGCTGGTGGCCACGGACCCGGTATGCCCGCCGGGCCAGGGATGTCGGCCCCGGCGGGCCCGGTCCGGCCTGGTCCGGCAGTTCAGGGTCCTGCCGGCTGGGCTCCGGCGAACGCCGCCCCGGCCGGGGCATACGGATCTGCGGCCGCGTCCGCGCCGACCGCTGGCAGCGGTGGCGGTGGTGGCGGGGGCCGCGGCGGCGGCGGCGCAGGCGGACGGATCGATGCCGCCGGGCTGCGGATGGTGTGGGACGCCGTACTCGGCCGCGCCGCGCAGCGCAGTCGCAAGACCCACGCGATCCTCAAGGACCATGCCAGCGTCGCCGACATACGCGGGGACGAGGTCGTGCTCGCGTTCGCCAGCCAGCCGATGGGTCGGATGTTCGGTCAGGGCAACAACGCCGAGGTGTTCTGCGCCGCCCTTGCCGAGGAGGTCGGCGGAACCTGGCGGGTGAGTGTCGCGCCGACCGGCGGCTCGGCTGCGGGGCGCGGCGGCGCTCGTCCCGGCGGGCCACCGCCCGTACCCGCGAACGGCGGTGGCTACGGCAACAGCGGGCCCGGCTACGGCAGCGGCGGCAACGGTGGTGGGCCGGGTGACAGTGACAGCGGGTATGGCGGCAGTGGGTATGGCGGCAGCGGTGAGTACCGCGGTGGCGGTTCGGCCGGTGGGACGGGCTGGGGCGCAACGTCCCCGGCACCTCCCGGTGGTGACGGGACCCCGGCCCCGGGCTTCGCCAGTGCGGGCCCCGGCGGGACGGGCTTCGGTGGGGCCGGCTTCGGTGGCGCCGGATCGGCCGCATCCGTAGCCGTCGTCGGCACCCGTCCCAGCGCGGTCGCGTCCGACCATGTCAGCGGGCCAGGCCACGTCGGCGGGCCAGGCCACGTCGGCGGATCGGGCCAGCCCGCGGTACCCGGCCAGCCCGCCGGATCAGGCCCCAACGCTGGTCACCCACCGTTGTCGAGCACTCCGGGAACAACTACCGCGTGGTCCGGCCGGGACGAGGGGGGTTCCCTCGTGCCCGGCGGCGGGCGCCCGCCCATTCCGGCGGGTGCCGGCCGGGACGAGGGTGGTGGTCGACCCGCGGACGGCGCGGCTGCCACGGGTGGTGATGCCGGTTCGGCACGCGATCGCACCGATCCGGCGCACGCGGGTGCCATCGATCCCGCCAACCCGGGTGTCCTGCACGGCCGCACCGGCACCCTCGTCCGCACCGACGCACGCCCGGACACCGCCGCACGGGGTAACACCAGCTCGTTCGAGGCCGGTCACGCGCCATCGGCAGCGGACGAGCCGTCCCTCGACGACGACGATGCCCCGCACCAGCCGGGCGGTGCGCGCGGCGGCGAGGAGGCCGCGATGTCCCTGCTGCGCTCGGGGCTCGGGGCGACGGTCATCGAGCAGATCTCGACGTCCTGACCGGTGTCGGCCGTCGGCGGGAGCAGACGTCCGAGCACAGTAGGCTCGGTGATATGTCGAACCCGCAGATTCCCGTCGGCGACGCGGGCGCAGGCGCCTCGCTGGGGCAGATCTTCCAGCAGGCGCAGCAGATGCAGGCCGCGTTGATCTCGGCGCAGGAGGAACTTGCGGGCGCCCGGGTGGACGGCACCTCCGGTGGCGGTCTGGTGAAGGCCACCGTCAACGGTGGCGGCGAACTGGTCGACCTGACGATCAGCCGCGAGGCGGTCGACCCGGAGGACACCGAGACCCTCGCCGATCTGGTTCTCGCCGCGGTACGGGACGCCACGACCAACGCCCATCGGCTCGCCGCCGAGCGGATGGGCTCGCTCACCGGTGGCCTGGGTGGACCAGGCGCGACCAGCAGCCCCGCAGGCATCGGCGGCGCATCCAGCGGTCTGGGTGGCCTTGGCGCCCTGGGTGAGCTCTTCGGCGGTGGCGGCGGCTCCGCCGCCGGCGGCCAGATCCCACGCTAGGTCGGCACACCGGCGCGGACGGACAGGAGCACCGATGTACGAGGGCGTCGTCCAGGACCTCATCGACGAGCTTGGCCGGCTGCCCGGCATCGGGCCGAAAAGCGCCCAGCGGATCGCCTTCCACCTGCTGTCCGCCGATCCGGTGGACGTCCGCCGGCTGGCGGCGGTGCTCACCGAGGTCAAGGACAAGATCCGGTTCTGCCGGAGCTGTTTCAACGTGGCCCAGGCCGAACTGTGCAAGATCTGTGCCGATCCCCGCCGCGACCAGAGCCTGATCTGCGTGGTTGAAGAGCCCAAGGACGTCGTCGCGATCGAGCGCACCCGCGAGTTCCGCGGTCGCTATCACGTGCTCGGCGGGGCGATCAACCCGATCGGCGGTGTCGGCCCGGATGACCTGCACATCCGCGAGCTCATCGCCCGCCTCGCAGACGGGTCGGTGACCGAGCTGATCCTCGCCACCGACCCGAACACCGAGGGCGAGGTGACCGCGTCCTACCTCGCCCGCCAGATCGGCCCGATGGGTCTGCGGGTCACCCGGCTCGCCAGCGGCCTGCCCATGGGTGGCGATCTGGAATGGGCTGATGAGGTCACGCTCGGTCGCGCCTTCGAAGGACGCCGCGTCGTCGGCGCCTGAGCGCCCACCCGTTCGACGGCCGGCAGTCCGTCACGCCTCAGGCGTCACGCCTGGAGCGTCAGGCGTCAGGCGTCAGGCGTCAGAAGCCGAGGATCGGGGCGTAGGCGGAGCTGGGAATCGATCCGAGCGTCAGCAGCACCACGCTGACGTCAAGCTGATCCGCCTCGGCGCTGAACACTGACTGCCGGCCGCCGCGGGTGCAGTAGACGTCCACGCCGTTCTCGCGAACCACCCGCACCCCGAACATCCGGGACGCCCGGATCCACCAGGTCCGCCCCCCGGCCCGGATCCGGATCCGGCAGGCATCTCGGCGCAGCCGGGCGACCGAGCGCGTCCAGCCTCCCGTCGGTAGGCAGGGCTGATCGACCAGGCCAGGAATGTCGTGCAATGGTCCATGGACGACGATCCGGGCCGGATCGGTGGCAGAGCCGGGCTCCACCACATCGAGCTCCTCGGTGATCTCTCGGTCCCGCCGATACATCTCCGCCGGCCAGATGCCCTCGCCGCGCAGGACGCGTTTGCCCCATGCCCCACCATGCGGACTGCCCCGCGGCAGCGACCCGGCGACGATCCGACCGGCTCCGTCCAGGTGCCACGCCACTGAGATGACCGCTCCCGGCGGCAGGTCCGGCCGGAAATCCGTCGCGGAAAGCACCCGATGCGGACGCAGATACCAGCATCCTGCGGGCCAACTCCGCCCAAACCCGGTAGCACCCGCCTCGACTCCAGACCCAGCTTCGACCCCAGTCCCAGTCGTGGTCGTGGCGGCGGCAGCGGCATGATCGTCTACGGGTGCGCGGCCAGCTCGAGAACTCTTCGTCATTCCTGCCGGCCTACTACCTTTCGCAACCCAAACTACGTTCAGCACTCCACATCAGCCTGACGCAGGGAATTGTGCAGCAACCAGCACCAGGATGCTGCACTCCGTGTCTAAATGCTACGCCCCGCGGCCAGATGTACCATGATGCGCGCTCGCCCAGGAAGCTGCGCGGGCGTCGGCGTGAGCCGATGGCCGGGCGTCATACCGCCCATCCGGGTGCGCGTCCGCACCTGCAGCAAAATGCGCAGATGGGCGACCTACAGAACGGGCATCCTCGGTTGCAAATGCACATGCATCGACCCTGTGGAGTGGCGCATCTCACTGGCACTCGACCCGGCAGGCTTCCCTGGGGCCCAACCGCCAACCGCCCGAAGAGTCACCCCAGACGAAAGATCACCTTGGGTACCACGCCACCGGGAACCACACCGCCGATGAATCCCACGCCGCGGCCGATCCTGCCGAGGGCCAGTGAAGAATCCAGGACCTCATATCTTCACCGAGCCTCGGCAAGATGCGATCAAGCCCTTTTCGGCGACCGTCGGAGGCAACGGAGGCGGCGCGGTCGCCACGGGGCGGCGGGCGACAGGCGAGATCGAGCGGCATGCCAAGATGCTTTACGAGGTCATCTGGATGCTTACAGTGACAGTACGGGTGGGCGGCCGGGGATGGGGTGGCAGGGTAGGGGCCAGAAGGACCGCCCGGACGTGGCGGAAGCGGCGAGCGGCCGCGGTCGAGGTGCCGCGGTGGAGGTGCCGCGCGCACCAGGTGGAAGAGTCAGGTGGAGGCCGCCGAGCCGGCCTGCCCGCACCGTCCAGAGAGGTCCCACATGATCATCAGTTCGCATGTCCCCGCGGGCGCGTTCGTGGGGATGGCGATTCGCAGCCCAGCGGCGGCGCTGGTGGCGGGGTTCGCCTCGCATCTGGCCATGGACGCGATGCCACATTGGGGCACCGGTCCGAACACCGAGTCCGAATGGCTGCCGATCGCCCGACGCGATGGCGTGGCGGGGCTTGCGGCCATGGCGTTGTTGACCGCGGCGGCCCCGTCCGGGCGTCGACTCGCGGTGCTTGCCGGCATGACCGGGGCCTGCCTGCCAGACACCGACAAGGTCGGGCGGTATTTCGTCGGCACCAGCCCATGGCCGGGCCGCTTCGACCGTTTCCATGAGCGCATTCAGAACGAGGCGCGTAACCGGCTGCCTCGGGAGGTGGTCACGGCTGTGCTGCTCACCGCCGCTGGCACCCTGCTTCTGCGTCGCCTGGCCGCCCGCGCCGGCTGACGCACCTGATCAGTCCGGAACACGGCCGGGCCCAGCCGTCCGGCAGGGAACAGACCGTTACCCGAAGGCCCGAAGCATGACAGGTCCCGACAGAGACGGACAGGTCCTCACGGAGGCGAACGGGAGCTGCCCGAGGCGTGGCGGTTCCGGGCCCAAGCCGGCCGGCACGGACCGCATGGTCCGGCCGGCCTGGCTGTGGCCGGAGGCTTGCGCCGGCTCAGACACTGATGTCACGAGCAGACCCTGACGCCGCGAGCAGACGCTAACGCCGTGGTCAGACACTGACGCCGTGGTCAGACGCTGACGCCGTGGTCGCGGGCGAGGCCACCGAGGTCGTTGTGGCCCTGACCGACCGCACGGAACTTCCACTCGGCGCCGCTGCGATACACCTCACCGAAGATCACGACGGTCTCGGTGGAGTAGTCCTCGGAGAGGTCGTAGCGGACCAGCTCGTTGCCGGTCTGGTCGACGACGCGGATGTAGGCGTTGCGCACCTGGCCGAAGTTCTGCGACCGGCTCGCCGCGTCGTAGATCGACACCGGTACGACGATCCGGTCGATGTCGGCCGGAACCGCCGGCAGATTGATGATCAGCGACTCGTCGTCGCCCTCACCCTCACCGGTCGTGTTGTCGCCGGTCAGCGTGATCGCTCCGTCCGGCGTCGCCAGGTTGTTGTAGAAGACGAAGTAGGCGTCGCTGAGCGCTTTGCCGTCGGGCTTGAGGCCGATCGCCGAGGCGTCCAGGTCGAAGTCCGTCCCCGTAGTGGTGCGCGCGTCCCAGCCCAGGCCCACGTTGAGCGAGGTGAGCTGGGCGTTTCCGGCCTGCGCCGCCTGCTTCGTGAGGCTGACGTTGCCACCCTTGGCGAGGCTGACTGCCATGACGGTTGGTCCTTCCTGGGGCTGGCGCACGGCGTCGTGGCCAGTTGGCGGGGTCGCGTGAGGCATCCGTGCGTGGCCCGGTAGGCGTGCCGGCACGGTCGTTGTGCACGGTCGTTGTGGCTGTTGCGGCCGTCTCCGTCACCCTGGCACAACCTGCCGCATCCGCCCAGCCTGCCGTCGCCGGGACGACACGGACCGCGGGTGATGACCCGCCTGTCCACAGGCGAGGGCCGCCTGTCCACAGGTGGCGTGGTTTCGCACGCGCGCGGCCCGATCGAGCCGCTGTGCTCGGTAACCTGACTGCCATGGCGCTCCTGGTCGCGAAGTTCGGTGGGTCCTCCGTTGCCGACGCGGACCGCATCAAACGAGTGGCAGAGCGGGTGGTGGAGTCCCGCCGGGCCGGCAACGACGTGGTGGTCGTGGTCAGCGCGATGGGTGACACCACCGATGAGCTGCTGGATCTGGCCGAGCAGGTGTCACCGCTGCCGCCGGCGCGCGAGCTTGACATGCTGCTCACCGCCGGTGAGCGGATCTCGATGGCGCTGCTGGCGATGGCGATCACCACGCTCGGCGCGGAGGCCCGGTCCTTCACCGGTTCACAGGCGGGTGTGATCACCGACTCGTCCCATGGCAAGGCCCGGATCATCGACGTCACGCCCGGGCGGATCCGCGCCGCACTGGACGAGGGCGCGATCGCGATCGTCGCCGGCTTCCAGGGCGTCAGTCAGGACACCAAGGACATCACCACGCTCGGCCGTGGCGGGTCCGACACCACCGCGGTGGCGCTCGCGGCCGCCCTGTCCGCGGATGCCTGCGAGATCTACACCGACGTGGACGGCGTGTTCAGCGCCGACCCGCGCATCGTCCCGGATGCCCGTCGCATCGACCGGATCTCCTATGAGGAGATGCTGGAGATGGCGGCCTGCGGGGCCAAGATCCTGATGTTGCGGTGCGTCGAGTACGCCCGCCGTTACAACGTCCCCGTGCACGTCCGCTCGTCCTTCTCGTCGAAGCCGGGCACGTGGGTCACCGAGATTGCGGAGGCACAGCTCGTGGAACAGGCCATCATCCGCGGCGTCGCGCACGACCTCGCCGAGGCGAAGGTGACGGTCGTCGGCTGTCCGGACAAGCCCGGGGTGGCGGCCGCGGTGTTCCGGGCCGTTGCCAACGCCGACGTCAACCTTGACATGATTGTCCAGGTCGGGTCGGTGGCCGGGTCCGGGCGCACCGACATCTCCTTCACCCTGCCCAAGGCGGACGGGCGGACGGCGTTGACGGCGCTCGCGAAGGTGCAGAGTGAGATCGGCTTCGACCGGACCCTCTACGACGACCACATCGGCAAGCTGTCGTTGATCGGTGCCGGAATGAAGTCGCATCCGGGCGTGTCGGCCCGGTTCTTCGGCTCGCTCGCCGACGCCGGCATCAACGTCGAGATCATCTCGACGTCGGAGATCCGGATCTCGGTGGTGGTCCGCGACACCGACCTGCCCGCCGCCGTCCGGGCCGTGCACAGCGCGTTCGAGCTGGGCGATCCCGACGGCGGTGCCGTGGTCTACGCCGGCTCCGGCCGATGACCGGCGACAGCCCGATGACCGGCGACAGCCCGATGACCGCCCCGGTCGCCGGCCGGCTGTGGCCGACCGGCCGCCCCGCTACACACATTCGACGGACCGGAGGGATTCGATCATGACGGGCGACGGGACGAGCACGCGGCTGCCGACGCTAGCGGTGGTGGGTGCGACGGGTGCGGTCGGCACGGTGATGCTGTCGCTGCTCGCCGAGCGTCCGGACATCTGGGGGGAGATCCGGCCGGTCGCCTCGGCCCGTTCCGCCGGGCGGACGGTGCGCGTGCGCGGCGAGGACGTGGTCGTGCAGGTGCTGGCGCCGGAAGTCTTCGACGGGGTGGACGTCGCCGTGTTCGACGTGCCCGACGAGGTGTCCGCCGAATGGGCGCCGATCGCGGCGGCGCGTGGAGCGGTCGCCGTCGACAACTCGGGCGCCTTCCGGATGGACGACGACGTGCCGCTGATCGTGCCCGAAGTCAACGCCAACCGGCTCGCCGAGCGACCGCGGGGCATCATCGCCAACCCGAACTGCACCACCCTGTCGATGATCGTGGCGCTGGGCGCGCTGCACCGGGCGTTCGGCCTCGAGTCGATGTTCGCCGCGTCCTATCAGGCCGCCAGCGGCGCTGGGCAGGCCGGCATCGACGCCCTCTACGACCAGCTTGCCGCCGTAGGTGGCACCCGCGAGCTCGGGCAGAGCGCCGGGGACGTGCGCAAGGCCCTCGGGGCGGACGGCCTGGGTCCGTTCCCCGCGCCGCTGGCGCTCAACGTCGTGCCGTGGGCTGGTTCCCTCAAGGACGGCGGCTGGTCGTCGGAGGAGCTGAAGGTTCGCAACGAGTCCCGCAAGATTCTTGGCCTGCCGGGGCTACGGGTCTCAGCGACCTGCGTGCGAGTGCCGGTGATCACCACGCATGCGGTTGCGGTACACGCCCGCTTCGCCCGGCCGGTGACGGCGGACGAGGCCCGCGAGGTGCTGCTGACCGCACCCGGCGTCGAGGTCGTCGACAACCCGTCGGCCGGCGAGTATCCGACGCCGTCGGACGTGGTCGGCACCGATCCCACCTGGGTGGGGCGCATCCGCCAGTCGCCGGACGATCCGCACGAGATCGCGCTGTTCCTCTGCGGAGACAATCTGCGTAAGGGCGCGGCGCTGAACACGCTGCAGATCGCCGAGCTGCTCGTCGGCGCGGCCGACCGGGTTGATCCGGTCGCCGTACCAGCTGACTGAGCCACCCGGGCTGGCCAGGCCTGGCCGGCGGCCGGATCCGACCGCCGGCCAGGCCTCTCGGCAACACATGCCAATCACTTTCCGGTATTTCTTAGGAAGCTTTAAGCCAACGCGAAGGCGACCGTGATCGGAAAGGCAAGAAGGCACTCTTACCCAAGCGGCTGACGTCGACATGGATTACCGGAGATACCGCGCATCGAACCCGCTGCGGCCCGTCACCGAAATCACAGTCTGCAGTAGCCGGCGACACCCACAAGTACCAGGACCGTTCCGGCGCCGACGATGCCCGAAGTTCGGCTTTCCTACCGTGAGCGGCGGGATATCGCCTTGTGGGGAACTGTCCGACAGGTACTTTGCCGCGACTCGGTGGACGGGCGGGGCAAGCCGAGGCCGCCCACGCCGTCAACCGAGAGTTCCGCCACTGCCGGACCCACGAGAAGGCCACCGAACAGCGAAACGACAGAGTCCGCACATGCAGTCAGCCCGCCCAGCGGAGGACCCGTTGGGCGGGCTGACCATGAAGTCTCTCGTGGCTCAGACGACGCGGACGGCGTCGGCCTGCGGACCCTTCTGACCCTGGGTCACCTGGAACTCGACCCGCTGGCCCTCCTCAAGTGCCTTGTAACCGTCCATGTCGATCGCGCTGTAGTGAACGAAGACGTCGGAGCCGCCGCCGTCCACGGAGATGAAGCCGAAGCCCTTCTCCGAGTTGAACCACTTCACCGTGCCCTGAGCCACGTGCCGTTCTCCCTGCTGGTGCAGTCAGGACCCGCACCACGCGGGCCCCGGACCGAACGCCAGGAAGCCACAAGAGTTCCTGGCGTTGTTCCGCTGCGTCTCGGATGAGACGCGAACTGGCGAACTCCGGCCAAGGACGACGCTACACGGATGGAGGGCTTCGCGGGAGTCCTCTGAGCAAGGAAGTCCACTTCATGCCCCGGTAACAGAACAACGTCGCCGCCCGACCCCCGGCCGGGTCGGGCGACGTCATCGGGCAATCCTGCGGGCTGCCAGGGCATTTCCGGGGGACACCGGTTCTCGGCCGGCGCCGGGCCGCCGACGGCCCGGACGTGACACCCGTTGGGGTGATCTCTTGGAAACTTTCCGTCCGACCACAGCGGGGACCACACCCACGTGGGGGTCCACTGGCCCGACGACCTACTACAGGCCTACGACAGCCAGTAGCGGCCTACTGCAGCCAGCGGCGGTGACGGGGCGCGGAGATCCGCGGCCAGGCATCGAAGAAGTCACGCTCCGCCAACCGCCCCCGGCACTCCTCGAGCCCGTAGAGCACACCGAGCGTGAAGGCCGCGGGGCTGTTCTGGGTCTGGGCGGCGATGCCCCAGGCCCGCAGCAGATCGCGGGCTACGGTGGCGTCCTGGTGGGTGCCGAGCAGTTCCTGCGCCTGGGTGGCGACGTCGGCGAGTTTCGTCGCCTTCGCGCCATAGAGCGGACTCACGATCTCGGCCGCATAGCGCAGCCGCTTGGCCTGCTTGCGGGCGGTGTGCAGCAGCTCGTCGCGCTCGGGCCCGACGGGGAGCCGGGAGGCCGCGGTCACCTTGCGGGCAAGCGCCTGGTCGGCGCGGCGGACGAGTGTGGGCAGCACGGCGCTGGCCGGCTTGCGGGCCGGGCCGGTGAACGGCGCCTGAGCCAGTGCGATCAGGGCGTCGACCAACGCGAAGTAACGCTCACTGCGCAGCATCTGCAGGGCCTGCTCGCGGCCGGCGGCCAGGCCCGCATCGAGGTGGGCACGCACCACCTCGTGCACCGGGACGGCGACCAGCTCGACGGGCAGTTCGGCGACCCGGCCGTCAAAGTAGGCGAGCTGCACCTCCGCGTCGCGGGCGGCCGACAGCGCGCCGGCGAGATCGCGCAGCTCCGCGTCGAGCTGGGCGACCGTCGCGGCGGGGAACAGCGGCGCGAAGATCCGCAGGGCGCTGCGGGCCCGGCGGCAGGCGACGCGCATCCGGTGGACGGCCTCGGGTTCGTCCAGCCGAACCCGAGGATCGGCGGCGAGCAGGGCGCGCACCTGTTCGACGAGGTAGGCGCGGACGACTTCGCCGGCGGGCCGCGAGCGCCGCAGCCGCCGCGGGG
>NZ_JAMQQG010000138.1 GCF_023716925.1 Frankia sp. R82 | reverse complement strand
GTTGCTGGGCGCGGCGCTGTGCGTGCGCACCGTCGGCTACGGCCCGCTGCTGGTCGCGGCGCTCGCGCTGCTCGCCGGGGCCATCGGACGGGGCCGCGGTGACGGTTCCGCGGAACACCTGGCCGGGGCCGCGGAGCATCCGGTCGGTTCCGCGGAACACCTGGCCGGGGCCTGGCGCTGGCGCGGGGCGGCGTTGCTGCCGCTGGTGGCGTTCGGGCTGGCGGCGGCGGTGCCGATCGGGGCGTACGCGGGGTGGAGCGCGGCCGAGGGCAGGGGGTTCACGGTGTCGGCGCACTCCGGGTTCTTCCTGTACGGCCGGGTCGCGCCGTTCGCGGACTGCGCCACGATCACCCGGGCCGACCTGCGCACCCTGTGTGATCCGCGGCCGGTCGGCGAGCGTGGTGCGCCGGTGCGCTACCTGTGGCCGGCCGACTCGCCGCTGCGGCAGGGCAACCGCCGGATCCCGCCGGGCCGCGAGGATCTGGCCGCGACGTTCGCCCACGAGGTCGTGCGCGATCAGCCGTGGATGCTGGTCACCTCGTCCCTGCGCTACCTCGCCGGCTACCTCGACCCGGCGCCGTACGAGACGGCTCGGACGTCCCGGGCGGACACCTGGGAGTTCCCCACCGAGCGCACCAACGTCCTGGCCCCGGACGATCCGCATGCCGACGACGGCTATTTCGTCGCCACCGACGTGCGCGGTCCGTCCGGCCTGCTCGCCGCCTGGTCGACGGTGTCCTATCCGCTGATGCCCCTGGTCGGGCTCGGTCTGCTCGCGGGTGCCGCCGCCGCGCTCGCCACCGTCCGCCGCGTCCCTCGGCCTGTGCCCGGCGACGGCTCGCACGGATGGCGGCGGCTGTTCTGGCTGGCGGGCGGCTCCGGGGTGTCGACGCTGGTGCTGTCCGCGGTCACCTCGGGGTTCGACTACCGGTATCTCGGCGCCGTCATCGGGCTGATGGGTCTGGCCGCCGTGGTCGGCGTGGCCGGGTTCGTGGGGGAGATCCGGCGGCGGAGGCCGGGATGAATCCGGGCCGGCAGCGCACGCCGGTGCACCGACGCAGGCCGGGGTGGCAGGGCGTGCCGGTGCGGCGGTGGACGGCGGTCGGGGTGGCGGGCGCGGCGCTGCTGTTCGGCGCGTTGGGTCTGCTCGTGGCCGCGGTGACGCCGCCGTTCGCCAGCGCGGACGAGGCGCAGCACACCGCCTACGCCTTTGAGCTGGCGCACGGGTCGTTACCCGAGCTTGACACGCCGATCCGTGCCTGGCTGCCGGACATGCCGGGTCTGCCCGTCGGCTGTGCGGCGAGCCCGGCGCAGGCTCGGGCCGCCGTCGACGCGCGCGCCGAACAGCTGTGCGGGGTGCGCCTCGGCCGGCCACTGACAGAACATGATCTTGTATATACGGCGAACCATCCGCCGTTGTTCTACGTCGCGGAGGCGGTTCCGCTGCGGCTCGGCGTCGCCCTCGGCCATCCGTACGCCGGATTTCGCGCCGCGCGAATGCTCGATGTCGTGTTCGGGATGGGGGTGGTCGTCGCCACGGCGGCGCTGGGCCGGGCCCTGCTGCCCACCAGGCCGGCGGTCGCGGTGGGCGCCGCGGGTGTCGTCGCCACGGTCGGCCTGCTGGTGGCGACATCCGGGCAGGTCTACAACGACGCCCTCGCCACCGCCACGGTCACCGGCCTGCTGGCGATGACGGTCGCGGTGGTCCGCCGAGGGCCAACCCCGGGGACACTCGCCGGTCTCGCGCTGTGCGGACCGGCCGCGGCCGCAAGCCGAGCCAGCGGATCCGTGGTGCTGGTAGCCCTGGTGCCGGTGATCGGGATCGGGATCGCGGCACACACCGCCGGCCGCCCGGCGCGCCGGTTGGCCTGCGGC
>NZ_JAMQQG010000137.1 GCF_023716925.1 Frankia sp. R82 | reverse complement strand
GATGTTTAGAGCAGAGGGTAATATGTTTATAAGATCGTGGCTGAGCGCAGACCGGGAGCCGCCGGCTGGTCTCGGCACCGCCGCCGCACGAACGGCAGTCCGGCAGCAGCCACCGTCGGCCCGGTCAGAGTCGGCCCGGTCGGAGCCAACCCGGTCGCAGCCCGCCCGCGTTCCACCGACGGCTGCCGGGACGGGGCCCGGCACACGAACACCCGACGCAGCCGAACTGACCGACAGCTGATTGATATCTTCAGCCGGTTCGGCCGCCTCGGGGTCAGGGGGCGCTGGTACCGTGCCACCGTGCCGGCCACCGTCGCCCACCGGATCCGTGTGATCCGCGGGGCCCCTGTTGTTCCCGGGGTTTTCGCCCGCCACAGCCGCTTTACCCGCCACCGGTCTTCCGGCGACCATCGGTTTTCCGGCGATCGCAGGTTTTCCGGTGATCGCAGGTTTTTCGGTGGCCGCAGGGTCTCCGACCGTCACCGGACTGCTGCGGTGCACCCGGTGTTCGTCAGGTGCAGGGCGTTCGGTTGGTGACGGGCCGCATGCTGTCCGGTTCGTCGGTACCGGGACCCGCGGGGTCGCGGGCGGCCACGCCCACGGCAGTAGCCGAGGCGCCGTCCACAGCCGTCCGGCGTGCGCCCACCGCGAACTTTCCCGGTTTCGACGGGCTGCGTGCGATCGCGGCGCTGATGGTTGTTCTGGTACACACCGCGTTCCCCGCCGGGCTCACCACCGGCAGCGGCGACCTCGGGCCCTACATCGCCCGTGCCGAGGCCGGCGTCGCGGTGTTCTTCCTCATCTCCGGCTTCCTGCTGTACCGGCCGTTCGTCGCCGCCCGACTGGCCGGCGCGTCGCCACCCCTGCCCGGTGGGTACCTGGTGCGGCGGCTGATGCGCATCCTTCCGCTGTACTGGCTGGCGCTCGCCGTCACCCTCAACGTCGTCAGCGACCAGCGGATCGGTGTGCACGGCCTGCGCGGCGCGCTCCAGACCGCACTGCTGGTGCAGGGCTACCAGGACACCTGGGCCATCCAGGGCCTCACCCAGGCCTGGACCCTCGACATCGAGGTCGCCTTCTACTTCGCCGTCCCGCTGTACGCGTGGCTGCTGGGGCGGCGGCGCCGAACGCCCGAGCAGCAGGTGCGGGTGGAACTGGCGGCCCTCGCGGTGGGCTATCTGGCCTCGAGAGTGGTGCATCTCACTGTCGTCCCGCTTCGGCACGGCTGGACCAGTGGCTGGAACGTCTGGCTGCCGGTCTGGTGGGACCTGTTCGCGCTGGGGATGGCGCTTGCGGTGATCTCCGCGCGGTGCGCCCAGCTCGGTCGCCAGCCCCGTTGGGCCGGGGTGCCCGGGTTCGGGTTCGCCTGCTGGGCCCTCGCCGCGATCTTCTACTGGCTGGCCGTCCGGCACGCCGGCCTGCCGCTGTCGCCGATCTTCACACCGAGTCGGTCGCAGGACCTGGACCGGCATCTGCTGTACGGCCTGTTCGGGTTCTTCCTGCTGGTGCCGGCGGTGTTCGGCCCGCCCGGCCAGGGAGTGATCCGGCGGTTGCTGGCCAGCCGGATCCCGGTCTTTCTGGGCTCGATCTCATACGGGATCTACCTGTGGCACACCGCGGTCATCGACCTGGTGCTGGATCACACCAGCTGGCAGATCTTCAAGATCCCCTACCTGCCGTTCCTTGCCGTGGTGCTGGCCGGGACGCTGGCCCTCGCCACCGTGACGCACTACCTCGTCGAACTGCCGTGCATCCGGCTGTCGCGGCGCTGGGCACGCCGGGTCGACGCCCAGGTGGGCCGGTGGAGGGGACGACCGGTTCCGGTCGCCGGCCGGCCGGGAACCGGCGCTGTGGTGGCGGGTGCGGGCGGTGCGGCCGGGCCGGTGCCGCCGCTGCCGATGCCCGCGCTGGAC
>NZ_JAMQQG010000136.1 GCF_023716925.1 Frankia sp. R82 | reverse complement strand
GCGGTGTCGAACGGCTCGGTGGCCGAGCGGAAGACGACGCCGGCCTGGTCGAGTTCTTCGAGCAGGGTGACGGTGTCACGCAGGTTGCGGGAGAGCCGGTCGACGCGGTAGACGAGAAGGACGTCGATCAGTCCGTGGCGGGCCGCGGACAGGGCGCGTTGCAGGGCGGGGCGTTCGGTGGTGGCGCCGGAGGCGTCGTCGGAGAACCGGTGGGCGATGGACCAGCTGGGCTGGGAGTCGACGTAGGAGCGCAGTCGTTCTTCTTGGGCTTCGATGGAGTAGGGCTGGTGTTCGTCGTCGGTGGAGCGCCGCAGGTAGATCCCGACCCGGACGGTGTCGAGTGGGTCGGGGGTGGGTTGGGGTGTGCGGTTCGCGCTCTTTCGACGCGAGGTCGCACGGGCCATGGCGCGTTTCCTTTCCTTCCGGTACTGGTTGTGGGCGGCGGTCGGGCTTTACGTGCCGCGTTGGTGGCGCGGGAGAACGCGACGGCATATTGACGCCGGGGAGAATCGGGTGCGTACCGGCTCGCGGCTGTCCTCGTGGAGCGGGTGGCTGGCCGGGTGGTGTGCTGTGAGGTACGTGAGGGTCTGGGCGTGCTGGTCGTCGAGGGACTTGCGGTGGCCGTGGGTGGTGATCCGGACGTAGAACGCAACCGGCGGTCCGGCGGGTTTGCTGATCGTCGCCGTCTTTGTGGTCGTCTGCTGGGTCGAAAATGGGCAGCGCATACCGAGGGCTCCTTTGCTGATGAGGGGTGGGCGGCCTATCCGAGAGGGACAGGCCGCCCGTGTGAAAGAGCAAGGGCTGTCAGGCCGCCCTTTTTGGCGCGACGTCCGGCGCGCCTTTCCGTTCCCACTGTAGGACAAGTTCGGCGAGAACGGACACTGCGGTGTCGTATTCCTCGGGAGTCATGGGGACGGTTTCGACGCGTTCGATGATGATGTTTCTGACCGCGTCCTGACGTTCAGCCGGCGCTTCTTCGCTGCTGTCGGCTGGAACGGGGTCGTTCTCGCGAGGGGGGCGCTGGCGGGTCACCGCGATGTCTCCGGGGCGGCGGTCCGTCCGCGGGAACCGTTGTCCGCCCGGGTGTGGATGCGGTCATGAAACGCCCGCGGTGGTTTCATGCGCTCGGTTCCCGGCTGCTGTCGGTGTTTCCCTGGTCGGTCGGTGGGCTTTCGGTGAAGGCCCACGGGGGTAGCTGCACGCTGAAAACTCCGGCGCCGGGGGGCGCGAGGAGTTGGGCGTGGTAGAAGGTGGCGCCGTCGATGATCGGCTGGTGGGCGCCGAGGCGGATCACCCAGGCGTCGGGTGGGACGGGCCGGCCGGCATGGGTGCGGCCCCAGACGGTGGCGCCGGTGTAGGTCGGGTTGGCCAGGACGCGGGTGACCGCGTTCGAGGTCCAGGGCCGGGGGAATCCGGTGGCGGGATCGATCCGCAGGACAGCGGGGGTTTCGACGCTGCGCAGCCGTGTGGCGATCGCGTGGGGGGTGAGCCGGTCCTCGATTCTCCACCGGTAGATCGCGACCACGACGGAGGCGGGTCCAGGGTCGAGCAGGAGCCGGATCCTGCGACGTTCCCCACCGCGTCGGGGGCCGACGCGCAGCGGCAGGTAGCCGTAGGGGATGGGGCCGAGGTGGTAGCCGTCGCGGACGAGGGCGATCTGCGCGTGGCGGGCGCGTTCGGTGGTGTCGGCGTGGTGCGCGGCGAGCAGCCGCGCGTCGCGTGCGGCGCGGCGGTGGACCAGCCGCGACCACCAGCCCGGCGGGCGGGCCGGCTCGGCGGGGGCGGGCGGCAGCGCGGGAATCGGCGAAAGATCAGACATGCAGGCTCCAGCCACACAGGCGAGCAGGAAGGAAGCGGGCAAGGCCGGCCCGGCCGTAGTGCGCTGGCCGGCGCAGGGGGCTCAGGCGGCGCGGCTCGCGGCGCTCGCGGGCCAGAGC
>NZ_JAMQQG010000135.1 GCF_023716925.1 Frankia sp. R82 | reverse complement strand
CCCGGTGGCTGGCCGCCCAGGCCGCCGACGTGCCCGGACCCGACGGCCGGACCCCCGGCGAGGTGCTCGGTGAGCTCGTCGCCGCGGCTGCCGTCATTCGCCGCCGGGTCGAGGCCGCCCGCGGGCTGCCCCCGCAGGATCAGGAGGCGGCTCTGGTCGCCGTGCTCGCCAGCGCCGCGGACAACCGGGAGGCCCTGGCCGCCCTGGCCGCGCTGCCCCTGCCCCCGCCGAGTGACCTGGTCGCGACCCCGGGCCCGGACGGCTCGGTGCAGCTGCGCTGGCGGCCCTCGCCGTCGGTCTGCACGCCGGTGTCCTACCGGGTGGAGCGGCTGCTGCTCGTCGACGGCGGCGGTGCGGCGCTGGCTCGCCGTGGCCTCGGCGCCACCCGCGCGAGCGAACTGTCCGACGCGGGTGCCCCGGCCTGGACGCCGGTGCGCTACGAGGTCACCGCCGTGTGCGGCGAGCGCCGCTCCGAGCCGGTCGTCACCGCCCCGGTCGTGTGCACCCGTGACGTTCGCGAGCTGCGCGCCGAACGGACCGCCGTGGGCGTCCGTCTGCAGTGGCGGCTGGACGGCGGCACCCCGCCCGTTACCGTCGAACGCACGGTCCGTACCGGACCGGTCACCGGCCCTGGCGTGCTGTCTGGCCCTGGCGTGCTGTCTGGCTCTGGCGTGCTGGCCGGCTCTGGGGTGCTGGCCGGCCCGGTCCCCGTGCCCGGAGCCGCAGGTGCGGCGGCCGCGGCGGTGGCCGCGACCGCCGAGCAGACGGCACCCCGGCAGGCCAGGATCGCCGGAAGCGGCTTCCACGACACCGACGTGATGGCTGGCGTCACCTACCGTTACCGCGTCTACGTCGAATATCCCGACGCGGCCGGCGAGCATGCGCAGACCGTGGGTACCCAGGTGGAGATCGAGGTGACCGCCCGGCCGAGGCCCGTGCAGGACCTCAGCGCCGTCACCGCTGGCGGGCGCACCACCCTGCGCTGGACACCGCCGTCCGGCCTGGAAGTACGGATCTATGCCGCCTCCGTCCCCCCGGGGCCGGCTGGTCCGGGGGGTCCGACCGGCCTGACCGCGCCCGGATCGGGTCCGCTGCCGCTGGGCGGGCTCGGTGCCGAAGGGGACGAGGTACAGCTCAGCGCGATCACCGGGCCGGTGCGCCTGGTCGCCGCGGGCCGCAGCGGGCAGGCGGTCGAGTCGGCGCCGGTCGGTGAGGTCGTCTACACGCCGGTGACGGTGCACGGCGACGTCATGGTCGTCGGCCGGGCGCTGCGGCACGTCGTCATCGAGCCGGTGCGTGATCTGCGGGCCGCCGACCGCGGGGACGCGATCGTGCTGTCGTTCCAGATGCCGCCCGGGGTGACCGAGGCCAGGGTGCTGTGGCGGCGCGACCGTCCACCGACCGGCCCGGACGACCCGCTCGCGGCCAGCGCCCGGGTCACGAACACCAGCCTGGAAATCAAGGGCGGCTGGCACCTGGCCGCGCCCGCCGACGGCTGGGCCTACCATGTCGCCGCGTACCCGGTGTACCGGGCCGGTGGGATCGCGCGGGTCGCCGGTGCCGGGGTCGGTGTTCTCGCCCGTGCCGCCACCCGCGTCGACCCGCCGCCGCTGTCGTCCGCTTCGGCTGGTTCATCTGGTTCGCCGGGTTCCGTCGGCGGCCCGACCACCGGTGACCACCCGCTCGGCCCCGAGCCCGTCACCGCGCCCCATCCTCTTGGCGAAGTGCACTCGATGAGCGGCCCGCGCGCCGCCCGGTCGACGCCGGTCGCCGGAACACGGCCAGGCGGTCACACCGCCCTGCCGACCGCACCCGCCCATCGACCGCGAACCATGACGGGCCCCCGCCCCGGCCATCCAACGCCGGCCACCGCCGGTGGTGGCGGCGTGCCGTCCGGCGCCGGTCCGTCCGGTGGTGGCGGGTTGTCCGGCGGTACCCTGCCGCGGGGGCGTCCCCCCGGCTTCCCGCCACCCCCGCCCGCCAGCCGCCCCTTGCCCACCCGCCCCCATCCCGCCGCATCCCCCGACCCCCACGATACGGC
>NZ_JAMQQG010000134.1 GCF_023716925.1 Frankia sp. R82 | reverse complement strand
CTCATCGACCTGGGTGTCCACCGGTCCCATTCACGGCCACGGACGTCGAACGACAATCCGTTTTCGGAAGCCCAGTTGCCGGGTAGCGGGCAGGGATCTCACCTGCCCGCCCCCACAGATCCGGACATGAACCTCTCAGCTCATCCGACTCGTGCCCTCCAGTCCTTCGATCAGTACCGCATCGCCCAGTGCACGAACAGGTTGGGCTCCCGTTCCCGGACTACCTTCAACCATTGCCGCGCCCGCCGTTCGCTGCGGGACAGTCGCCTGTATTTCCACCGCGCCCAGCGCATCAGATGACGGTCGATACGCTTGTACAGTGGGATCACCATGGTCGGGTAGAACGCGGTGAAGTAGTTCAACCAGCCCCTCAGGACCGGGTTCAGCCACCGCGCGATCTCGGCGAGGGTTTGATTCGTGCGCCGATGGATCCGCCAGGATGCTATCCTGCGGCTCATCTCAGCCAGCTTCTCCGGAGCCACCGCCGGCAGGAAACCTGTATAGACCTGCTTCCGTTTCCTATCGAAGGCCATCCGAGGACGAAATGCATACCCGCAGAACGTGAACGTCACCTGCTCGAACTCCTGGCGACGTCGGCTATCCTTGCAGTACACGATCCGCGTCTTGTCAGGATGCAGCTGTAGCCCGATCTGGACGAACCGGCGTTCAACTGCCTCCCATACCTGACGAGCTTGCCTTTCGGTTAAACAGTGGATCACCACGTCGTCTGCAAAACGTTCGAACGCCACTGTCGGAAATTCTCTTGCCAGCCACGTGTCGAATCCGTAATGCAGGAACAGGTTGGCGAGCAACGGGGAGATAGGGCCGCCCTGAGGCGTCCCTTTCATCCGGGCCGCGAGGGTGCCGTCGGGCATCAGCATCGGAGCTTTGAGCCAGCGTTCCACATACAGCCGGACCCATTTCGAGTCCGTGTGCCGCTCAACCGCTTTCAGCATCAGATCCCATGGCACGGAGTCGAAGAAGGATCGGACGTCGAGGTCGACAACCCAGTCCCTCTTGAGACACCGCTGTCGGCATACCGCAACCGCATCCAACGGGGAACGCCCTGGACGGTAGCCGTAGGAGTCGTCATGAAATACCTTCTCCACGTTCGGCTCCAGCGCCATAACCGCCGCCGTTTGCGCCACCCTGTCGACCACGTTCGGGATACCAAGAACCCTTGTCCCACCCTTTTTGGGTATCTCCACCGCGCGGACCGGACCGGGGAAGTAACTACCCGATGACATACGATTCCACAGTTTGTAGAGGTTGTCTTTCAGCCTCTCCTCGAACTGATCGATCGATACACCGTCAGCCCCGGCCGCTCCTCCATTCTCCCTCACTTTCAACCATGCGTCCCATACCAGAAGCTTGGGAATTTTATGCGACTTGACCTGAGACCTCGGCTCACTCATGTGACTCCTCCCATTCCTGGTTGGCCACACGTGTTCGCCTGGATGGCCCCGCCCCTTGGCTCCACCCCCACTGCGATACGCAGAGGATTCACAGCTACTACGGGCAAGTCCGCCGGCGTGTCCCGCATCGGTACTCTGCTCCTCGCGGTTCTCGCCGCTTGGAGTCCTCCCTCTCGACGCCAGAATTCGGCGTCCATATCGGGACACACCTTCACACGTTCCATACGAGAGCCTGGCCCGGACTCATGCTGCCTATATGCCGGAGACCGCCTGGGCAGTAAACGGGTATCTCCCAGACTTGTCCCGGAGTAGTTTTGCGACTCCGGTTTTGATCTCGCCTGACTTCATTTCGACACGTCAACGGCAGAGGGCTGTTCACCCATCGCTCATCTTTCCGGGCCTCACCTGACGCGATCCAGTCGCGCCTTTTCCCGCGACGCTCACCACAACGGTCTTCAGCCAATGCGGCTCGGGGTGGTTTAGAGCCTCTCCCCGCAGAGCGGCTCTGGAGGGCCAACAAACCTCCATCTCCCATACAGCACCGCGGTCCCAGGGCTGCGGCAAGTTTGCTGGGTAGCGACTTGTGGGTCGTGTCGAGGGTCTGCGGTGGATGTGGGATGTGAGGAC
>NZ_JAMQQG010000133.1 GCF_023716925.1 Frankia sp. R82 | reverse complement strand
CCGGCGGGGTGTCCCGGGGGTGGGGGGGCCGGGGGGGGGCGGCGCCGCCACCCACCGCGGCCGTCCCCCGGCGTGACCAGACGGGCAGCGGCTCACTGGCAGATCCGCGCGCATCCGCCGACCCTCTCGGGCTCGGGGCACCGGCCGGTGGTGTGGAGCCTTCGAGGGCGCCGCGAAGCCGGGGTCACCAACCTGGCCAGGACGACTCGGGCTGGCGCAATCCGCTTGCCGACACGGGCAGCTTCGTGCGCCCACTGCCGCCGTCGGGCCCGCCCGCACCGGCCGCAGGGCGAGCGGACCCGCTGTCCGGGCCGCTGCCTGGGCTGCCGCCGCGGTCCGCGGGAGCTGTCTCCGGGCCGGGTACACCTCCGGCCGGTCCGGGCGGCTCGGGATGGCGCGCACCGGCTCGGGCTGACGGTGCGAGTGCGCCACTGGCACCGGAGCATGGTGGTCCACCGCCGCGGCGGGTCGAGGAGACGATGACCTCGGTCCGGCCGCTGTACCGGCCGGGTGGTGCCGTACCGGGCGGAGCCGCTCCGCCGGCGGCGCCGAGCGGCTCCGGGCCGAGCGCACCTGCGCGACGTCCCGCCCCGACCGGTGCCCCGGTTCGCTCTGCCCCGGCCGCCGCCCCGGCGCGCACCGGGGCACCAGCCCCTGATCCGGGACGCGCGGGTGCGCCACCCGCCCCGGGCCGGGCCGACCGTCGGCCGGAGACACCGGCTGAGATGACCTCCCTGGTCACCCGTCGTGCTGGTGGCAGCGGGCGAGGGCGGTCCGGGGCGGCGGATGCGCCTGATCCGGACGACAGCGGCTGGCAGCCGTCCCGGTCGGTACGCAAACCCAGCGGGCGCAGCGTTCCGGCGGACCGCCGCCGGACCCCGAACCCGACGACGGACACGAACAGTCTGCAGCCGGTCGCGTCCGGCAACGGCGAGCGCCCCGGCTCCTCGGTCACAGACCGAGCAGACCGAGCAGACCGAGCCAAAGCTCGGGGTACGGACCGGACGGGGACAGCGGAGCGGGCCGGGACACGCGGCCGTGCCGACACCGGCGAGCGTCGGCGGCGTGGCACCGGGCCGGGCCGGGCCCTGACCGCGACCGGTGGCCACCGAGCCGCCCGGTCCGGCGGTGACAGCACCGGCGGACATACCGGGCCACGCCGACGATCCGGGCGGGACACCACCTCGTCCAGCCTGCTCGAGCCGACCGACCGGCCGGAACCCACCCCGGCCGACCTCGACGACGAGCTGGCGGCGGAGGACCGGCTGGCCTGGCTGCGCCAGGGCTGGATCGGCCCGTTGGCCGTCGCGCTGGTCGTCGCGCTGCTGGGCGTCGGCGGTTATGTCGTGCTCCGCGGTGACCGCGCCGGCGGGGCATCGGGGGCGCCGGTCGCGTCGAGTAGCGCCGCCCCGGTCGTCCCCACCAACCCCGACGCGCTGACCGGCAAGGCCATGATCGACGGTCAGTGGCAGTGTCGACTGGTGACGGCCACCTCCCCGCTGAAGCTGTCCACCGAGGTGGTCGGGATCCTCACCGTCGAGCGGACGGCGGGCGCCTACCGGTGGGCCGATCAGTCCGGCCAGCCGGGCCAGCCCGGCCAGTACACGATTACGGTGGTGTCGGGCAACGACGGTGCCAACGTGATCGGCGATGTCAGGTTCACCAGCGGGCCGCTCAAGGATCTGACGGCCAACCACATCGCCAAGCCCGGCGGCGGAATTCGGGGCAAGGCGCAGGGCACTCTGGATCTCAAGGCGAGCGGCTCGGCGCCGCACCGATTCTGCGGCGTGAACTGAGCACATTCAGTCCTATGCCGACGGTAGGCAATCTCGGCGGTATGTCGGTTACACCCGATTAGGTGGATCGGGTCAACGCCGTCGCACCGGACCCGGTTGTCGGGTTTAAACCGGGGTGCGGCAGGATCGGTCCATGCCCAGCTCAGACCGTGGTACGGATGGCGATTGCGGCTCGGCCGCCGGGGAGCGGACGGCCGCGCCCGACGGAACGGCCGCCCGGCCGGCGCGGGCGCCCGACGCCCCGACCCTCGAC
>NZ_JAMQQG010000132.1 GCF_023716925.1 Frankia sp. R82 | reverse complement strand
CCCCCCCCCCCCCCCCCCCCCCCCCCCCCCCCCCCCCCCCCCCCCCCCCCCCCCCCCCCCCCCCCCCCCCCCCCCCCACCGCGGTGTCGACGGCGACATCGACCACCCGCACCTCGGCGCCGACCTGCCGGGCAAGCACGTTCACCGCGGCCCCGCCGGCGGCGAAGTTCGCCACCATCTGGGCGGTGACGTCACTCGGAAACGCCGACACGCCGACCCCGGCAATCCCGTGATCCGCAGCGACGACCACCACCCGCACCCGCGCGAACGCCCGCGGCGGGCATGCCCCCTGGACTCCCGCGATCCAGACCGACAGCTCCTCGAGGCGCCCCAGCGCACCGGGCGGCTTGGTCAGCTGCCCCTGCCGGGCGAGGGCGGCCAGCATCGCCCCACCATCCAGCTCCGGGACGGCCGGAACCGGGCCGCGAGCGCCACCGGCGTCACCGGCGTCACCGGCGTCACCGGCGTCACCGCCAGGGGCAGCATCAACAGCCGCGCTGCTGGCCGGCTCGCCGGAGGCACTGCTGTTCACGGCTCGGGAATCCACGACACCCTTCCTACCCGATGCCTCCGACGGGACGGGACGCGGTCAGGCGCACAGGGGGGATTACCGGGGGGTGGAGGGCACGAAGGGGGGACGCACGACGGTCATCGGGGCGGGCCGGCCGCGGACGTCGACGTGGACGGTTTCACCTTCGGTGATGCCCCGGTCGAGCAGGGCGAGACCGATGCCCTCCCGCAGGGTCGGGGAGAAGGTCCCGCTGGTGACCTCGCCGATCGGGTCACCGGCGGCGGAGGTGACGGTCATGTGGGCGCGGGGGATCGCCCGTCCCGTTGCGCGCAGGCCCCACAGCAGGCGGCTGGCAGCGGCTTCCCGTTCGGCGAGCAGGGCGGCGCGACCCCAGAACGCGGGCTTGCCCCAGCCGACCGCCCAGCCCGACCGGGCCTGCACCGGGGTGATCGACAGCGAGAGATCCTGCCCGTGCAGCGGGTAGCCCATCTCGGTGCGCAGGGTGTCCCGGGCGCCCAGGCCCGCGGGTGACACGTCCAGCGGTGCGCCGGCGGCGAGCAGGGCGTCCCACAGGGCGGGCGCGTCCGACCAGCGGGGCAGCAGCTCGAAGCCCCGCTCGCCGGTGTAGCCGGACCGGCAGACGATCACCGGGAGGCCCTTCCAGGAGGCCTCGACGAAACTCATGTACGCGCTCTCGGCCGGCAGCTCGAGTGCGGCGAGCAGCCGGGGCGCGGCGGGGCCCTGCACGGCGAGGACGGCCAGGTCGGTGTGCCGGTCGGTGACGGTCACCGCGGGCGGGGCCGCGGCGGCCAGCCGGGCGACGACCTCGGCGTTGTTCGCCGCGTTCGGGACGAGCAGCACATGCTCGGGTGAGATCAGATAGGCGATCAGGTCGTCGACGACCCCGCCCTCCTCGGTGCAGCACAGCGTGTACTGGGCCTGTCCGGGACCGATGCGGGCAAGGTCGTTCGTCAGACAGGCGTTGACGAAGGCCGCGGCGCCGGGGCCGGTGACCTCGGCCTTGCCGAGATGGCTGACGTCGAAGACGCCGACCGCACTGCGGACGGCCTGGTGTTCGGCCAGCACGCCCCGCCCGGCGTACTCGATCGGCATCTCCCACCCGCCGAACTCCGCGAGCTTCGCGCCCAGCGCGACATGCCGGTCGTACAGCGGAGATCGCCGCAGCTCTGCCATGGGACACAGCCTAGTGACCGCGACCGCCCGGGCACCGTCACGTTCAATACGCTCACCTCATGACCACTATCGCGCCCAGTGCCACAGCCCTTGTCGATCTCGCCGTGGACGCGGTGGTGATCGGGACCATGTCCGGGGCGGAGGGGGTCGAGGTCGCCCCCGGTGCCGGCGCGCTGGACGAGGCCCTCGGCGGGCGGCTCGTGGGCGTGCTCACCTCGCTCGGCGCGACGGGGCGGGCCGGCGAGGTCGTCCAGTTCGCGACGCTCGGCGCGGTACGCGCAGCCACCGTCGTCGCGGTGGGACTCGGGCCGAGCCCGGCGCCGGCGGACACCCGGCAGGCGGCCCCCCTGGACGCCGAGGGGCTGCGCCGCGCGGCCGGGACC
>NZ_JAMQQG010000131.1 GCF_023716925.1 Frankia sp. R82 | reverse complement strand
TACCTGGCCGCCTTCGAACGCGGCAAGCTCGACGAAGAAACCCTCGCTAACCGAGTCGCCACCCTGCGCACCACGCAGAAGCAACTCCGCCGCCGCCACACCGAACTCACCGCCCAGATCGACGACGAACCCGTCATGCCCCCACGCGCCACCCTCCACAAGATCGCAACCCATGTCGATACGATCATCGAGATCGGCACCGACCTTCAACGCAAGGCCCTCGTCGAAGCCCTCGTCCACGAAGTCAAGATCCTCGGCCCCGGACGGTTCCAGCCGGTCTTCCGCATCCCCAGACCCGAGCCAACCGAGACCGACACAGCCGCTCTACCAGCCACAACACGCCCGAAGGGGGCGGTTCGTACAATGACAAACATGGTGGGCCGTCAGGGACTCGAACCCTGAACCCGCCGGTTAAAAGCCGGCTGCTCTGCCAGTTGAGCTAACGGCCCTGCAGGGCCGATCGTACCTGGGAGAAATGGTCTTGGCCGGCGGCCCGGACCGCGAGGCCGCCGTCTGCGGTGGTCGATGGCTCGTCGACCCTGGGCGGTGGGCGGGGTGGCCTCTCGGCATGGTCCTGGCCGGCGGCCCTTGTGCGGTGGCCTTGCGGTTCGGGCGCGGTCGGTTCCGGACGTGATCGGCGCGCGGCGCGGCGAGGTCGGGCCGCGGGAGCCGGGCGCACCGTACCGGCGGGGATGTGTGGGTGCGGCCGGTGGCGGTGTGCGCATCCGGGTATGGCGGCAGACCCGCCGTCACTGTGCGTTATTGAATTGGTTCGGTCTGGCGCATCTACTTCCGCTGGATGGCGGTCACGTGGGGTGACATGGATCGCGGCGCCGCTGGTCAGGGGTTCCGGTGGAAGGAGACATACGTGCGCAGAAGGTTTTCCGCGGCGAGCTCGGCGGCCGCGACGGCGGTGCTGGCGGCCGGGCTGGTCGCCGCGGTGCCCGGGCTCGCGGGGGCAGCGAGCGCAGCCCCGCCGGACCACGGCGGGGGCAGGCCGGTGATCCAGCCGGCTCTGTTCGACGACTACCCGGCCTATGGTCTGACGACCACGGGTCGACTGGTGCGGTTCGACGTGGACTCGCCGTCCTGGCTCACCCCGATCGGCGCGATCACCGGGCTTGTCGGCGGCGACACGAACCTGGTCGGCATCGACTTCCGGGTGCAGAACAACCGGCTGTACGGCGTGGGCAACCTTGGCGGCATCTACGTGATCAACACGTCGAACGCAGTCGCCACGCGCGTCTCGCACCTGACGATTCCGCTGGTCGGGACGGCCTTCGGGGTCGACTTCAACCCGGCGGCGAACCGGCTGCGCGTGATCAGCAACGCCGGTGAGAACCTGCGGCACAACATCGACGACCCGACCGGGACCCCGCCGCCCGGCACCACCGTGGCCGACGCCCCGCTGACCTACCCACCGCTGCTGGGCATCGCGACCGGCGTGACCGGCGCGGCCTACACGAACAACGACCTTGATCCGGCGACCGGAACGACGCTGTTCGACATCAACACCAACCTTGCGCAGGTCGCCCTCCAGTCACCGGCGAACTCCGGGACGCTGGCCAACACCGGCATGCTGCCCGTGCCGGTCGGGCCGCTGGCCGGCTACGACATCCACACCGAGCGTTCGGGCGGCCGGGCGGTGGGCAACCGTGGCTTCGCCGCGCTGCTCGTCGGCTCCTCGTTCCGCCTCTACGAGGTCGACCCGTTGACCGCGCAGGCCTCGCTGCGCGGATCCTTCCCAAGGAACTACCCGGTCTTCGACGTGGCGCTGCCGACCAACCAGTAGCGCGACCACGGATGACATCCGGACGGCCGGGCCAGCCACAGGGCCAACCCGGCCGTCCACGATCGTTTTACCTGGTGTGCGCGGGACGGTTCAGCTGTGCCGCCGACCGCTTCGGGCACCGGAACCACGGCCCGCACCGGAGCCGGAGTCGGGGCCGTCCAGGGTCACCTGGTCGCCGGTGACGAGCCCGGCCCGGCGCAGCGCCTCGGCGATCGCCCCGTCGGGCGCCCCCCGACCGGAGCCGCGGGCCGCTGGCCGGCTACGACATCCACACCGAGCGTTCGGGCGGCCGGGCGGTGGGCAACCGTGGCTTCGCCGCGC
>NZ_JAMQQG010000130.1 GCF_023716925.1 Frankia sp. R82 | reverse complement strand
GCGGGGCAGCGGCCGGCCGCGGGCCCGCCAGCAGGGCGTCGAGGATCGGCGCGAAGCCGTTCGCCTTGACCGCGTAGCAGATCTCGGCCCAGTCCGGCAGGCATGCCCGCAGGGCCGCGGCGTTGCCGGCGGCGACCGCCGGGTCGTACAGGTAGGCGCTGCTGTCGGCCGTGCCGGCCTGCCCGTGACGCACCGCCGCCAGCACCGCCGGGGGAAGGCGCCGGGCGGACAGGGCATGCAGCCCGGCCGCCGACGGCGGCAGTTCCATGCGCGCTCCTCTCCAGAGCTCGGGACCGCAGCCTGCCTCCCGAAGACCATCCGGCGGGGCCATACGCCGAAATAGCGCGCAATCCAACATGACACCAATCCGCGCGGATTCGTCGTCACACTGCTCCAGGACGGCCCACTGCATCGCAGCCATCGCTGGCGTCGGATTACGACCGAAAGTGGATCACTCACCCGACACGGACGGATTCGGCGCATCCCCATCCGAGTGACCACTGCCACGGATGAGGCGGAGCGCACCCTCCCGAACGACCCGCGCTCCACCACCTCATGCCGCGTTTACGCGACGATGCGGGGTAGGCAGGCGGACTATGGACCGACCACCGCCACACAGCGGCCGACCTCGAACGCGACCGGCTCTGTCGTTGTCGACACGCCTCGCGCCGCACGCCGATAAGTTAGGTTAGGCTTCCCTCAAACAGGTCCGCTCAAAAGGGAGTCGCCCCCTTGACGATTTCCGCTCACAGCGGCACAAATGCCGGTTCTTCCGTTCCGGCGGTCGATGCGGCCGCGATCCTCGCACGCCAGCGCACCCGGGAGTCCGCCGCCCGGACCTATGCCCGCACTCTTCCGATCGTGCCGGTCCGAGCGGAAGGCTCGATCATCCATGGCGCGGACGGGCGACGTTACCTGGACTGCCTGTCCGGCGCCGGCACACTGGCCCTGGGCCACAACCACCCGGACGTCGTCCAGGCGATCAGTGAGACGCTGGCCAGCGGTGCCCCCCTGCACACCCTGGACCTCGCCACCCCGGAGAAGGACGCCTTCACCGAACATCTACGGGCCAGCCTGCCGGCGGGGCTCGGCCCGGATGCGAAGCTGCACTTCTGCGGCCCGAGCGGCTCCGACGCGGTCGAGGCGGCGCTGAAACTCGCCCAGACCGCGACCGGCAACCACACCCTGCTGGCGTTCACCGGCGGCTATCACGGCATGACGGCAGGTGCCCTGGCGGTGACGGGCAACGTCGCCGTGAAGAACCCGCTGCCCGCGTCGGCGTCGGTGGTCCGCCTGCCCTTCCCCCATCCATATCGCTGCCCGTTCGGAGTGGGCCGGAGCAGCGACCGCACCGCCGGTCCGGACGGGGTCCAGCTGTCCATCCGCTACATCGAACGCCTCCTGGATGACCCACTCGGGGGGGTCACCGACCCGGCCGCGCTGATCGTCGAGGCCGTCCAGGGTGAAGGTGGGGTGGTCCCGGCGCCGGACGAGTGGCTGCGGGCCGTACGCGAGATCACCCGGCGACGGGGCATCCCGATGATCGTGGACGAGGTGCAGACTGGCGTGGGCCGAACGGGCCGGTTCTGGGCGGTCGAACACAGCGGGATCGCGCCGGACATCCTGGTGATGTCCAAGGCGATCGGCGGCGGCCAGCCGCTCGCCGTGATCGCCTACCGGGCCGAGCTGGATGTCTGGCTACCCGGTGCGCACACCGGCACCTTCCGCGGCAACCAGCTCGCCATGGCGGCAGGCCGCGCCACCCTGCGCCGGGTCCGCCTGGACGGCCTCGACGAACGCGCCGACCGGCTCGGCGCCCGGATGCTCGCGGGCCTCGTCGAGATCGCCAACGGGCGACCGCACCTCGGTGACGTGCGCGGTCGCGGACTCATGCTTGGCGCCGAGATCGTCGACCCGACCGGTGAGCCGGACAGCACCGGCGCGTATCCGGCCGACCCCCGCCTGGCCGCCCTGATCCGAGCAGAGTGCCTGCACCGAGAAATGATCATCGAGCTCGGTGGGCGGCACTCGGCGGTGATCCGCCTCCTTCCCCCATTGATCATCACCGAGGCGCAGGCCGAGCGGGCCCTGGCCACGCTGGCCGACGCCGTCGACGCGGCCGTCCGCCGGCTCGGCTCGGCGCCCGGCACGCCCGGTAC
>NZ_JAMQQG010000129.1 GCF_023716925.1 Frankia sp. R82 | reverse complement strand
GGGGGCAAACAGGCACCGCCGCGGCGGTGGGCGGCCAGCCGGCCGAGCTCGCCGGGGCGGGTCTGGCCGACCGGCTGGCCACCCTCGCTCCGGCCGACCGTGACGAGCTGCTGCTCGACCTGGTCCGAGCCGAGGCGGCGGTGGTGCTCGGCCACGACAGCCCGGCGACGATCGGCCCCAGCCGCGCGTTCCGCGACCTCGGCCTGACCTCGCTGACCGCCGTCGACCTGCGCAACCGGCTGAACACCGCGACCGGGCTGACCCTGCCGGCCACGCTGGTGTTCGACTACCCGACCCCGGCGGCGATCTCCGCCTTCCTCGCCGACGAGCTGGGCTCGGCCGCCCCGGCGGGCACCTCGTCCCCGCTGCGGGTGCTGGACCAGCTGGCGGCGGCCCTCGAGGCCACCGGCGGGGACAACGCCGACACCGTCGAGACCGTCACCCGGCTGCGGGCCCTGCTCGACCGGTGGGCGGACGTCGGCGACCCCGGCACCGCCGCCGACGGCACCGACGACGAGTTCGACCTTGACGCCGCCACCGACGACGAACTGTTCGCGCTGGTCGACAGCACCAACGCCGAGTCCTTCTGACCGACGCCGCCGACCGTCCGGTCATCCCGTCCGGTTGCGCCGTCCGGTTCGCCGTCCCCGCCTCTCTCCGCCTTCTTCGCATACTCCGCAAGGGAGCCACTGGCCATGGCCGATGACGCCAAGCTTCGCGAATACCTCAAGCGGGCGCTCAGCGACGCACGTACGGCGCACAAACGCCTGCGGGAGGTCGAGTCGAGTCGGCGGGAGCCGATCGCGATCGTGAGCATGGCCTGCCGGCTGCCCGGCGCCGTGCGCACCCCGGAGGACCTGTGGGACCTCGTCGTCACCGAACGGGACGCGATCAGCGAGTTCCCGACCAACCGGGGCTGGCCGATCGACGACCTGTACGACCCGGACCCGGGCGCACCCGGCAAGTCCTACACCCGTCACGGCGGCTTCCTGCACGACGCCGCCGACTTCGACCCCGAGTTCTTCGGCATCTCCCCCCGCGAGGCGGTGGCCGTCGACCCGCAGCAGCGGCTGCTGCTGGAGACGAGCTGGGAGGCGTTCGAACGGGCCGGCATCGACCCGACGACGCTGCGGGGCAGCCGCACCGCGGTGTTCGCCGGGATCGCCGGACAGGACTACGCCGCCCGGCTGCACGAGATCCCCGACGAGCTGGAGGCGTACGTCGCACTCGGCACGCTCGGCAGCGTGCTCTCGGGCCGGGTGTCGTACACGTTCGGGTTCGAGGGCCCCTCGGTCACCGTCGACACCGCCTGCTCCTCCGCCCTGGTCGCCCTGCACCTCGCCGCCCAGGCACTGCGCAACGGCGAGGCCGACCTGGCCCTGGCCGGCGGGGTCGCGGTGATGTCGTCACCGGCGCCGTTCATCGAGTTCTCCCGCCAGCGCGGCCTGTCCGCGGACGGCCGGTGCAAGGCGTTCGCCGCCAGCGCCGACGGGACCGGCTGGTCCGAGGGCGTCGGCGTCCTGCTCGTCGAACGACTCAGCGACGCCCAACGCCACGGCCACCCCATCCTCGCCCTCATCCGCGGCAGCGCCGTCAACTCCGACGGCGCCTCCAACGGCCTCACCGCCCCCAACGGACCCGCCCAACAACGCGTCATCCGCGCCGCCCTCACCAACGCCCGACTCACCCCCACCGACATCGACGCCGTCGAAGCCCACGGCACCGGCACCTCCCTCGGCGACCCCATCGAGGCGCACGCGCTGCTGACCACCTACGGCCGGGCGCGTCCGGCCGGGCGACCGCTGTATCTCGGTTCGGTCAAGTCGAACATCGGGCACACCCAGGCCGCCGCCGGCGCCGCCGGCATCATCAAGATCGTCGAGGCCATCCGGGCCGGGGTGCTGCCGGCGACGCTGCACGTCGACGAGCCGTCCACGCGGGTGGACTGGTCCGTCGGCGACGTCCAGGTGCTCACCGAGGCCCGGTCCTGGCCCGAGACGGGCGCGCCGCGGCGTGCCGGCGTGTCGGCATTCGGGGTCAGCGGCACCAATGCCCACATCATCCTGGAGCAGGCGCCGCCGACCCCCACCTCGACCGTCCCCGCCACCGACACCCCGGCCGCCCCGGCCGCCCCGGCCCGGTCGGCCGCACCGGAGCGGGGCGGCGCACCAC